>JAGRIN010000458.1 GCA_020443245.1 Pseudomonadales bacterium | reverse complement strand
CATCTGGGTCTGGCCCGGCACCTTCACGGAAACCGTGCCGTCCGTACCGATCGTAATGCCCTCGGCGTTGTCGGGAATCGTGATGACCGGCTGTACCGCGTAGCCGCTCGAAGTGACAACCTGGCCCTGGCTGTTGACCTGGAATGCACCATCCCGCGTGTACGACATGGTGCCATCGGGCCTCAGGACCTGAAGAAAACCCTGTCCTTCGATCGCCACGTCCAGGGGGTTGTCCGATTGCACGAGCGCACCCTGGCTGAATATCTTTTCGGTCGCGACGGTGCGCACACCCATACCGAGCAAAAATCCGCTCGCCAGCTGCGTGTCCTGGGAGGATTGCGCCCCCACCTGGCGGACGTTCTGGTACAGGAGATCCTCGAAGACCGCACGCGAGCGTTTGAAACCGGAGGTCGACGCGTTCGAGAGGTTGTTCGCGATCGTCGACATCTTGTTCTGCTGCGCTTCGAGGCCTGTCTTGGCGATCCAAAGTGCCTGGTTCATGTCATAGACTCCTTAAATGGCTCGTTAGCCGATCCGCATGACAGACGCGAGCGATTGGTCGTTCTGTCCCGCCGTGTCCATCATCTTCACCTGCGCCTCGAACTGGCGCGCGAGGTCGATCATCTTCACCAGCGACTCGATCGGGTTCACGTTGCTTCCTTCGAGGCTGCCGGATACCAGCTTTACCTTCGCGCTGGGCACCGGGGGAGACGTTGCCGGCAGCCGGAGCAAGCCGTCGTCGCCCTTGTACAGCGCGGTCGGATCCGCTTCGACCAGCTTGATCCGATCCACCGTCGCCAGCGAATTGGCGCTCTGGCCAACCGGCAGGATCGAGAGTGTCCCGTCACTGCCGATCTCGATCTGGGAGAACGGCGGTACGGAAATCGGCCCGCTGTTGCCCATGATGGGCCGGCCCGCGCCGTCCTCGAGCTGGCCCTGGCCGTTGATCCGCAAATCGCCCCGTCGCGAGTAGGCCTCGCTGCCGTCCGGCGCCTGGATCGCAATCCAGCCCTCACCGTCGATCGCCACGTCCAGTTGGCGGCCGGTTGTCTGCATATCGCCCTGGCGCAGGTCGATCGCATTGATTGCCTGCGTCACCTCGCCTGCCATGGTGCGATCGCTCGTGAACTTGATCAGGTCACCGCGAAAGCCGGGCGTGCTGGCGTTGGCAAGATTGTGGGTATTGACTGACTGGGCAAGCATCGTGTCCTTTGCGCCCGACATTGCCAGCCTCACCTGGATATCCATGCTCAATTCCTTCTTCTACCTACGGGACTAACCGTTTACCTGAGGTTGATGATGGTCTGGGTGACCGCGTCTTCGGTCTGGATCATCTGCGCGTTCGCCTGGAAATTGCGTTGCGCGACGATCATCTTGACGAGCTGTTCCGTCAGTTCCACGTTCGAATCCTCGAGCGCACCGGACTGGATGATGCCCATGCCGGATGTCCCGGCAACGCCGACCACCGGCACACCGGATGCCGCCGTTTCACTCCAGCCTGTATCGCCGGTTGCCTGAAGACCGTTCGGGTTGGTGAAGTTCGCCATCATCACCTGTCCGATCGCACGGGATCGACCATTGGTGTAGCGCGCGAACATGATTCCCTGGTTGTCGATCTCGAGCCCGCGAAGCTGGCCCGAACTGTATCCGTCCTGGTTGACGCTCGACACGGCGAACTCACTGCCAAGCTGGGACATCTTCGACAGGTCCAGTGTCAGGTTCTGCGGCGCAGCGCCCGACGCAGCGCCGGATGCGTTCAGCGGCGTCCAGCCGGCGATGTTGATCTGCACCGGCAACGACGCGGCGTTGAACTGGCCGCTCGGGTCGAAGTTGATGGTCGTCGGCGCGCCGACGGTGACGCCGTCGATCAGTGAATGAACATCCCACTGGTTCGGTGTCGCGGACTTTTCGAAGTACAGGCTCATCGCATGCGGGATGCCCTGCCCGTCGTATACCGTGACAGACGTGGAAGA
Source organism: Pseudomonadales bacterium (assembly GCA_020443245.1). GTDB lineage: Bacteria > Pseudomonadota > Gammaproteobacteria > Pseudomonadales > Azotimanducaceae > JANQJA01. Next base: position 153 of record JAGRIN010000458.1, on the reverse strand, counting down.
GTTGAACATATCGGGCGACGGGGCCGTGGGTGGCGACGCGAATGCGTCATACGGGCCGCCCCAGCCAACAAGCGGCTGCGTTTCACGCGAGTCGAGATTCAGCGCAAGATTGACGGTCTGCGTTTGTTTGGGCGCGATCAGCGATGCATCGAC
>JAGRIN010000457.1 GCA_020443245.1 Pseudomonadales bacterium | reverse complement strand
TGAGGTCCTTCGACTTCGCTCAGGACGACATCGGCTTCGCTCAGGATGACGGTTGAGGTCCTTCGGCTTCGCTCAGGACGACATCGGCTTCGCTCAGGATGACATGCATCTTTGGGCACGCTACCGCCCTACCGATTGGCCGGCATCATTCTGAAACATGTCCATCGGGGTGCCTGGGTCAGGCGGCCTCGATGTGGTGTTCGGGTAACACGACGCGCTGGGCGCGTTGCATTACGGTCAACAGCACGATGACGCGATCTTCGCCCTCGCGGGAGAAGAACTGGCCCTCGTAGCCGGCAAACGGGCCTTCTGTCACACGAACCGGTGTGCCGTCTGCCAGGTTTGAACTTGAGAGGTCGATCCAATCGGCACCCGACATCATCGCGCGGATCCCGCTGACCACCTGCTCGCCGACCGGGGTCGGGGCATTCGTGAACTGGACGAACCCGGCAACACCTTTGGTGGAACGGATCACGCCCCAGTGGTCGCGGTCGACATCGAGCTGGACGAACAGATAGCGGGGGAAAAGGGATTCGACGGCTTCAACCATCCCGTTCCTGACGCGGCGCCGCAGGCGCGCTAGCGGCCTGAACACCTCGAAGCCCTGGTTACGCAGGTTCTCTTCCGCTCTCGCGTCCTGCCTGGGCTTCGCGTGCACCGCGTACCATTTCTTCATGTTCTTGTTCGGTTCGGGTTGACTGTGTTCAACGGATGAACGAATCTATCATCCCGACGGAAAAACCACAACGGTTCGCGCTGCAAGGGCGGAAGAATCGCGCCGCGCATGATACATTGCGCTCGCGTTCGATCCCATACGAACCGGCAAAGAAAAACGAAGACCAAGGAACACCTTTGAGCAAAGTCGCACTCATCACCGGCATCACCGGCCAGGACGGCTCCTATCTTGCCGAACTGCTGCTGGACAAGGGCTATGAGGTCCATGGCATCAAGCGCCGCAGTTCGCTTTTCAACACCGAGCGGATCGACCACATCTACGAGGACCCGCATAAGGACCCGAAGCTCAGGCTGCACTATGGCGACCTGACGGATACCTCGAACCTGGTGCGGCTCCTGAGCGAGATCAAGCCGGACGAGGTGTACAACCTGGGTGCACAGAGCCATGTGGCGGTCAGCTTCGAGTCGCCGGAATACACGGCAGACGTCGATGCGCTGGGTACGCTGCGGTTGCTGGAGGGCATCCGGTTCCTGGGGCTGGAGAAAAAGACGCGGTTTTACCAGGCTTCCACCTCGGAGCTCTATGGCCTCGTGCAGGAGACCCCGCAGCGTGAAACCACGCCCTTCCATCCGCGCTCGCCTTACGGCGTCGCCAAGCTCTATGCCTACTGGATTACGGTGAACTACCGCGAGTCGTATGGCCTGTATGCGTGCAACGGCATCCTCTTCAACCACGAATCGCCGCGTCGTGGCGAGACCTTCGTGACGCGCAAGGTGACTCGCGGCATCACGAATATCGCGCTCGGACTCGAGCCCTGCCTTTATATGGGCAATATCGATGCCCTGCGGGACTGGGGGCACGCCAAGGATTACGTCGAGATGCAGTGGCTGATGCTGCAGCAAGACACGCCGACGGACTATGTGATTGCGACGAACCAGCAGATCAGTGTGCGCGAGTTCATCGTTCGCTCCGCCGCCAAGCTGGGCATCAAGATCGAGTGGCAGGGCAAGGGTCTGGACGAAACCGCGGTTGTGACAGAGGTGTCGCCGCATTCGATCATGAACGAGAACGAACTCAAGGTGAAACCGGGCGATACGATCGTTCGTATCGACCCGCGCTACTACCGGCCGGCGGAAGTCGAAACGCTGCTCGGCGACGCGAGCAAGGCGGAACGCGAGCTGGGCTGGAAGCCGAAGATCACCCTGGATGAAATGTTGCAGGAAATGCTGCTCTCGGACCTCGACAAGGCGCGTCAGCGCGCCCTGCTCACCAAAAGCGGCTTTCAAGTGAGCGTACCCAAAGAATGAGCATCGACAAGAACAGCCGAATTTTCATTGCCGGCCACAACGGCATGGTGGGTTCTGCCATCCTTCGGCGCCTCGAAGCCGAAGGCTACAGGAACCTGCTGGTCGCGAGCCGGCGCGAACTCGACTTGACGAACCAGGCCGCAGTCAACGCGTGGCTGGC
>JAGRIN010000456.1 GCA_020443245.1 Pseudomonadales bacterium | reverse complement strand
CCGGCGTCACTCGCGGAAGCCATCGAAGACTTTTCGGGCTACGAACTCGTTCTGATCGACACGGCGGGCATCAACCAGCGCGACGTGCGACTGGCCGATCACCTGCAGGCGCTGACGTCGGTTCCGAACCTGCAGAATTATCTCGTCATTTCCGCGACATCCGAGCTCACGTTGACCGAGGAAGTGGTCGACGCGTTCCATCGCATTCCGCTCGCGGGCGCCATCGTCACCAAAGTCGACGAGGCGACTACCCTGGGTCCGGTGATCTCGGGTGCGATCCGCCACAACCTGCCGATCCACTACGTGTGCAACGGGCAGGCTGTACCGCAGGATCTCGGCATCGCGAGAAAGAGTGAGATCGCGCGGCTCTGCAAGAAGCTTGTACTCGAAGCCGGCGTGCGACGACACGCGGCATCGCGGCAAGCGAGAGGTTAACCGGGCGTCAAACGGAGCGGCGCGAGATAGACGCCGCCCATGCCCCAACCACAACCGGAGATATAGCGCTGACCCTGCGGGGTCTCGATGACCTCCGCCGCGTGCGCCGGAATCTTCGCAACCAGATTGGAAGCATCGAATGAAAATGGATCATCACTTTCGTACACAGCCGTCTCGATGTAGCGGCGGTTGGTACACACGAACAGCAGAAACCGGTCGCCCTCGGCTACAACAAACGGCGACTCTGTCGGTCCGCCCCCGGTTCCAGTGCGATCGCTCACGAATACCGTTCGCTTGTCTCGCCAGTGCACAAGGTCGTCACTGACCACGGCGGCGACGGTATGGTTGCCACCTGACGGCTCGCTCGTGGCGGTGTAGTACATCACCCACTCATCGCCGATGCGGATCACCATCGGGTCACGCGCCTCGTAACCATCCTGCACCAGCGGGTTTTCGTCAGCACGTCGCCAGTCCCACAGGTTGTCAGACGTGGCGAGCTGGATGCGAAACTGCGTCGGGTCCTTGTCGCCACCGCAATAGAACATCCAGTAGCGGCCGTCGTGCCGAATCACGTGCGGCGCCCAAACCACGCTTTCGCCAATCGACTCGTCCCGGTACATCACGTCGTCCTGCTTCGACCATGGCCCGAAGAGATCGGCGGCCGTGACATGCGTGAAGAACACTTCCTCGAACGGTCGGAACGGATTCTGCTGCGTGATACCAAACAGATGCCATTGTCCCGCCTCATCGCGAATGAACGTATGGTCGTTCACGTACCAGGCGTAGCCCTGGATTCGCCCCGGCGACGGGTCGTAGATACGCGTGAAGTCCTCGACTGCAATCGGTTCGATCTTCATCTCACCACTTCCTTCCACGAAAAGAGCCGTGTTGCGAGCACGAACGCGATCACCATCCAGACGCAGATGCCCGCAAGCTGCGGCCAGAGATCGACTAGGCTCGCGCCGTCATTGGCGATACCCCGCAACGCGTTGACCACGAAGCTGAGCGGTAACGCATGCGCCACCGGCTGCACGACATCCGGCATCACGGAAATCGGAAAGAACACACCCGACAAGAAAAGTTGCGGGAAGATCACGATGTTACCGACCGCGCCGACACCCTGCTGGGTGCGGGATACAGACCCGACGCAGAATCCGGCGCACAGGAAAATGATGGCGCCCAGCACCATCACGAAATACAGCGACGCAAAATTGCCCAGGATGGTGACCTTCAGCAGGAACACCGCGACAAGAATGAGGACCGTAAGCTGCATCAGGCACCACGCGAGGCGCGCGAGGCAAATCGCGGCGATGAATTCCGCCGGGCGGATCGGCGTGACGAACAATCGCTTCAGGATCCCCTTGCGGCGGTATTCGACGATATTGAATCCGCTCCCGGCGATACTGACCTGCATGAGGGTGAATGCAAGAATGCCCGGCAACAGGAAATCCAGGTAGCGCTGCGAGCGCGCCTTGACGTCCTTGACGTCGAGGTTGAACAAGGGCTCGGTGTGGCGCAGCTTGCGTTCGAGGTCCAGTAGCGTCTTTTGCAGCGCCGGCATGATGAAGCCGAGCAGGCGAACCTGCGAGGCATCGACATACACCGTGATGTCGGTGCCCTGCGTTGTGTCGTCGAACGATTCGGGAATCACCAGCACCATCGTGACGTCGCCGGCAAGAAGTGCCTGTCGCAGTGTTGCCTCGTCACCCGTCTC
>JAGRIN010000455.1 GCA_020443245.1 Pseudomonadales bacterium | reverse complement strand
TACCGCCCACCCAGGTGGATCGGCTTTGACCTGACCGGCCCAACTATCAATCTGACGAGAGTGACAAGCATGCAAGAGTATTTGAAGTTCTACATCAACGGCGAGTGGGTCGATCCTGTGACGCCGAAGACCCTCGACGTGATCAATCCTGCGACGGAAGAACCCTTTGCGAAGATCAGCATGGGTAGTGCCGCGGATGTGGACAAAGCTGTGGCGGCGGCGAAGACGGCGTTCGAGTCGTTCTCGCAGACCAGCGTCAAGGAGCGCATCGAACTGATTGGCGCCATCCTTGCCGAGTACCAGAAGCGCTACGACGATATTGCACAGGTGATTTCGACCGAGATGGGCGCGCCGATCTGGTTGTCGAAGGCTGCCCAGGCCGCGACCGGTCAGGCGCACTTTGCGACCATGATGAACATCCTGAAAGATTTCGAGTTCGAAGAACGCAAGGGCAACTACATCCTGCGCCGCGAACCGATCGGCGTCTGCGGCCTGATTACCCCGTGGAACTGGCCCATCAACCAGATCTCCTGCAAGGTTGCACCGGCGATTGGTGCGGGTTGCACGATCGTGCTGAAGCCGAGCGAAGTCGCGCCATGCAATGCTATTGTCCTGGCGGAAGTCCTGCATGCGGCAGGCGTGCCCAAGGGTGTCTTCAACCTGGTCAATGGCGACGGGCCGAGTGTCGGTGCCGCGATGTCGTCCCATCCCGATGTCGACATGATGTCGTTCACGGGTTCCACCCGCGCCGGGATCGAGGTTGCGAAGGCCGCAGCGAATACCGTGAAGCGTGTCGCGCAGGAACTCGGCGGCAAATCGGCCAACATCATCCTCGAAGATGCAGACCTTACGAAGTCTGTCTCGGCCGGCGTGATGCAATGTTTCACCAACTCCGGACAGTCGTGCAACGCTCCGACACGCATGCTGGTGCCGGCGAAGTCCCATGACGAAGCACTCCAGATTGCCAAGGCCGCCGCCGAGAACGTCAAGGCGGGCGACCCGATGGCCGAGGGCACGACGATCGGCCCCGTGGTGAGCGAAGTGCAGTTCGACAAGATCCAGGCATTGATCCAGAAAGGTATCGACGAGGGTGCAACGCTTGTTGCCGGCGGCACGGGACGCCCGGACGGGTTGAATCGTGGCTACTTCGTCAAGCCGACGGTGTTCGGCAATGTAACCAACGACATGACCATTGCGCGTGAGGAAATCTTCGGCCCGGTGCTGTCGATCCTGCCGTACGAAAATGAGGAAGAGGCGATTCGCATCGCGAATGACACGCCTTACGGCCTCTCGGGTTACGTTCAGTCTGGCGATGTCGATCACGCGGTGAAGGTCGCTGCCCGTATTCGTAGCGGCAATGTTCACGTCAACGGCTCGGGTGCCGACTTCAACGCGCCGTTTGGCGGGTACAAGCAGTCGGGCAACGGTCGCGAGTGGGGTGAGCTTGGTTTCGAGGAGTTCCTTGAAACCAAGGCCGTGTTCGTCCCGAAAGTCGCCTGATCCGAGCGATATCGTAATGCGATCGAAACGCCCCGCTTGCGGGGCGTTTTTTTTGGCATACTGCCGGAGATTTCAACAGGAGAGCGCAGGATGGAGAAACTGGCGGAAGGTTACGGGCTCATCGAAGGGCCGCTCTGGGATCCCGCGCGGGGACTGATCTTCAGCGACGTCCTGTTCGGCGGCGTTTACTGCCTTGGGCACGACGGTAACGTCAGTGTGGTGTTCGAGCATCGTCGAGGCATCGGCGGCATGAGCGCGCATGTCCAGGGAGGACTCGTCGTCAGCGGTCGAAACATCTCGTTCAAGCCGTTCGATGGCGGCGAGACCGTCACGATGCTCGATCGGGACGAGGCATCCGGCAACGTCGGTTACAACGACATCACAACCGACGCGGCGGGGCGAATCTACGCCGGTTCGCTCGGGGCGAGCCCCGTGTTTGAAGATGGCCGCGCGCCGCAGGCGGGTGACTTGTACCTGATCGATCTCGACGGCAGCGCGCGAGTCGTCGCGCATGACATCATGCTGACCAATGGGCTCGCGTTCTCGCCGGATGGCAAGCGTCTCTATCATTCAGACTCACGGCGCCAGACCGTCAACGCCTACGACGTCATGGCCGATGGTTCACTCGGCCCGAAGCAAACATTTGTGACGCTGGAGA
>JAGRIN010000454.1 GCA_020443245.1 Pseudomonadales bacterium | reverse complement strand
CATTGCCGGCAGAGGCCGCTTCAACGCCAGCAGCGATTATATCGGTCTGGCACGCTCTGGGCAACTTTCTATGCCCCAAAGCGGCGGAGCTGAGCGGGAGAAGACCGTGACCGTCCGTCTCTTCGTTCCCCGTGCCATACTCGAACCCATCTGGGTTGGACCGCAGACTAGAGTTTCATTCGTCCTGGAGGAACGCAATCAGATGACGGACACGACCCAAGCCTACTGGATCGTCGTTGGCTCCCCCGGCAACTTCGAGAAGACCCGCGAGCTGGGATTCACCATTCAGGGGCTCAAGTCACGCCACCGCAAGAAAGCCGAGCGGATGAAGCCAGGCGACAAGATCGTCTACTACATCACCGGCCGCAAAGCATTTGCCGCCGTTTCCACGATCACGTCCCCCTATTTCGAAAGTCACGATCCCATCTGGAAGAGCGCCGATCCGAAAAAGGATGCCGAGGACTATCCGTTCCGGGTGGAAACCAAGCTCGATCTTGCGCTCCCGGACGCCGAGTTCATCGACGCCGAACCGCTGGCGCGTCAGATGGAATACGCAAGTAAGTGGCCCGCCGCAAATTGGACACTGGCATTTCAAGGGAATGTGCACGAAATCAATCAGTCGGATTTCGCGCTCATTCGCGCGGCGATCGATGCACGGGTGGCCACGCTTGCCGGTTGACCGATCGCCACTTTTCCCGCAAGCCGACGAACCCGCCCGGTATCGGGTGCATGTCTGCCGCGGACCAAACTGCTCGCTTCGCGACAGTAAGGCAACCTTCACCTGCTTTGAGGAACTCGTTCGTGAGACTGGCTTGCAGGACGACGTCGAAATCATCGCGACCTCGTGCCGCGACCGTTGCGACTGGGGGCCCTCGGTGAACGTCTTTCCCGGCCGAGTCTGCTATGCCCAGGTTGATTGCGTCGCCGCACGCGAGATCGTGACCGAGCACCTGACGCACGACCGGCCGGTATCCCGGCTTCGATTCGATTTCTCGAAGCCGGGACGCCGTCGTTAGATGCTGTCGCTCCGTTGCACGACAACAGAGGCGCTCCGGCTCACCGTATTGGACACGGTGCAGGCACGCTCGGCGATGGCGAGCAGCTTGCCGATTTCTTCGTCGCTTGCGTCGGCTTCGATCGATGTTTCGACGTGAATACTCGTATACCGCGACGGCGCATCTTCATGCACACCTGATACCTCGAACTCCAATCGCGTCAGCTCTATATTCCGAGCGCGCGCAGCTCCAATCAGGGTGGTCATCAGACAGGTTCCGATCGCGGTCAACAGCAGCTCGCCGCCAACCATGCCGAGGTATGTGCCGTCATTCTCCAGCGAACGATCGACCACAATTGCGTGCGGTCCGGCGGTTGCGACTCCCATCGTTCCTTCGACCAATTTTACGTTGACCGTTGTCATCAGCTCCTCACAGTACAGCACAAGACTAACCAAAGGTAAGTAAACACGGACGAATTCATTTCTATCTGGCGCCCATGCCGCACGTCTCATAGAAGACTTCTGGCTACCGCCCTCTTGCGTCTGGGCCGCGCAGTGCTTAAGATGAAAACCAGAGGGATCAGGTTCAGCTGGCTTTACACGCACGTTTTTTTGTTGTTCAAATGACCGAACGTCCGGTGCTCGACACGCAGTCGGGTGCTCGATCTGTCTGACGGGTGGCTCCCGTCAGCAGGGGCGGGCGAGTCTCGATTCCTGGACCTGAGGAAAGGCAGGAGGATTTCGGATCCCTTATCACGCCCATTGCCCGGCACGGTGTCGGGACGGTACGTCGCACACGCCAACAATCTCAGTACGTAGAAGAGGGTGGAGAGCATTCCGATGGATGGACAGAAATTCGACAAGATCGCTCGATCATTCGCGACCGGTATCGACCGGCGAACGCTGCTCAAGGTCTTTGGCGGTGCGACCGCGGCCGGGGTCATCGGAGTCTCGATGACCGACGTACCGTCCGCACTCGCACAAACCGAAGGCGATGCCTGTAACCTGGGTACCGAAAACCCCTGTGGGGAGACAACGCTCGTTTGCTGCGCGACAAGTGAAAGCTACGGTATCCCTGGCGGTGAGGGTGTCTGCACCTCCGGCATGACCGGTTGCCAGACAAGCGATGTCTGCACGAGCGGCACGGAAGACCCCTGCGGCTTCTTC
>JAGRIN010000453.1 GCA_020443245.1 Pseudomonadales bacterium | reverse complement strand
GCGCGTCCGCCGATCGAGGCCACCGGGATCAACTCGGCGCCTGTCCCTGACAGGAAGCATTCGTCCGCGGTGTAAAGATCGAAGACGGCAAGCGGCGCCTCGCGCATCGCAATGCCTTCCCGGGCGGCAACCTCCAGAATCGCGCTCCGGGTGATACCGTCGAGTGCGCCTTCCGTGGTGGGCGGTGTCATCAGTATGCCGCGTTTTACGATGAAGACATTGTCGGCCGTGCCCTCTGCAACACGACCGGCCTGATTGAGCAGAATCGCCTCGTGTGCGCCTGCAACCTGCGCTTCAATCCGCGCCATGATCTGGTTGAGGTAGTTGAGGCTCTTGATGCGTGGGTCGAACTGATCCGCGGACAACCGACGGGTGGCGGCGATGATGACCTTGAGTCCACGCGCACGGTCTGCCGGATCCACCATCTTCAGTTCATCGACAATCACGATGGTGCGAGGATTGCTGCAGGTCGATGGGTCGATTCCCAGTGGACCGGAGCCGCGCGTGACGAGCAGTCGAATGTACCCGTGATTGACGTTGCTGTCCGCGATCGCTGCCTGGATGGTTTGGGTCATTGCCTCGTGTGAGAGCGGCAACGACAGCGCAATCGCCCGTGCCGAGTCTTCGAGTCGATTCAGGTGTGCAGCCAGCCGAAAGACCTTGCCGTTGTAGAATCGCAATCCCTCGAAGACGCCATCGCCGTACAAGAGACCATGGTCTGTAACAGGGATGGTCGCCTCTGCCATTGTGCAGGGACGTCCGTCGATTGTGCAGGCGAGCATTTGATGTTCCTTGTGTCCTTCGGTTGTCAGGCGTCGGCGTCGAAGACGTCACGCAGTTTTTCGTATTCAGGCCCGAACCGCTCGATCATGGCGTCGTCCAGGAATCGAGTGACCTTCGTGATGTACACGTCGTGCTTGACGTAGTCTTCGGCGACGGTGACGAAACCCTGGTTCTTCGACCAGGCTGCATCGACCTGGCCGTCTTCGCGGAAGTTCGCGATGAGCACCGCGTCGCTGTCGACGACAAGGGTCAGTCCGCGACCTCCTTTCTCGCGATAGAGCGTCTTCTCTACCGGGTGGTGGTAAGTCGCGCCGATTTCGACACGCGGCGGTCCGAAATGAACGAGCGCAACGCGAACGCCGCGTTCGAGCGCCGACCGGAGTGCGCGTTCCATCCAGGTCAGCTCCTGTGGCCATGCCGACACGAGGATGGAATGCTGGCTCGTGTCGATCATCTCGAGGCCGCGCGTACAGATTTGGGCGACATCGGGAATCGGCCAGATGAAGTCGGTCGACGCGGGTTCCCCGATCGCTTCCAGCAACGGCAGGAGTTCGCTCGTCTGCGCCACCGCCGTCTCCCGGATGCGCGTCACAAGGTCCTCCGGCGGGAGTGCAACATACCGGGTGCCCTGTTCCTGGTCGCTGCCGACCGGCTGCAGGACGCCACGCGCGACCAGCTTGTTCACCGCTTCGTAAATCTTCGAACTCGGAATGCCGGATTGGCGGGCGATTTCGTAACCGCTCGCGGGCTGGCAGGAGAGCAGTGCTGTATAGGCACGTGACTCGTTCCTCGAGAGGCCGAGCTGCTGTAGGAGTTCGCTTGCGCGGGACATGGTTGCAAATGGTATTGACTACTAGGGTAGTGAATATTATCCACCCGGCGAGTCGACTGCAAGGGGATGGGTCAACCTCCCTTGCTGTTTTTGCGATGGCGGGTTGATCGCGCGGACGTTGACGTATAGTTTTGGAGTCCTGAAGCGTGTCCCTGAAATCTCTTTTGGTGCTGACGAAGTCTATGAGTGAGCAGCTTTATCGTGTGGTGTTCAATGGTGCGTACACCGGTGAGTACGATGAAGCGGAGGCGAGGGCCAGGTTCCAGAAGCTCTTTCGCCTGGACGATCGACGGCTCAAGACCCTGTTTTCCGGCAAGGAGTATGTGATCAAGAACAACGTGACCGAGGCGGTCGCGATGGACTTCATGATCAAGGTATCGGAAACAGGTTGTGAGTGCTTCGTCGAGGAAATCGTCGAAGAGGAAGAAGGCGTCGACTACGACGAAAAGCGCCGGGGCATCGAACGGCGGCTGCGATACCGGCGTGGACCGAGACCCGGTGCGATCGTGCCGGACCGTCGCCTTCGAATCCGCCGCAAGAAGGATCGCCGGCACTTCCT
>JAGRIN010000452.1 GCA_020443245.1 Pseudomonadales bacterium | reverse complement strand
GGCCTGACGGCAACCTGACCCTTCAAGCATTGAATTCGCCAAGGATTTCCGCTGCCCACAGCTCGACGGTCGCGAGGTCGCCGTTGTCGGGCAACTGAAGCATCACCCGTTCGCATCCAGCTGCTTCGAAAGCACGGAGCTGTTCGATGACCCTGTCCGTGGTGCCGGCAAAGAAACCCAAAGCAGGGAGATCGTCGACGGTCGCGGCACGTTTGAATCGCTGACTGACCTGGTCCAGTAACTGCGTGACGGCCGCGTCGTCCTTGCACCAGCGCACGGTCGTCATCAATGAGCGCTTGATGCTCCCGGGATCGCGACCCGACGCCTTGGCGAGTGCATCCAGTTGCGCCATGCGTTCCCGGTAAAGATCGAGATTGCAGTAGACGGCATTCCACTCCGAGGCGTAGCGCGCCGCGAGCGGAAGGGTGCGCTTGGGGCCGTTGCCGCCGATGAGTATCGGCGTGCGGCGCTTCGGGCGGGGCAACAGTGTGGCGCCGTCGAGCGAGAAATGCTTGCCCTGGTAGCTGACCGGGTCGTCGCTTTCGTACAGGCGCGTCGTGATTTCCAGTGCATCGGCCAGCATCTCAAAGCGGGTCTTGAAGTCGTGAAACGCGATACCGAAGAGCCGGTGTTCACGGTCCTGCCAGCCCGCACCGAGGCCGAGGACGAGCCTGCCGCCGGAGAGATCGTCGATTGCGGACGCGACTCGTACCGTCATGGAGGGATGACGGAATGTGACCGGCGAAACCAGCGGCCCGAATTCGATCCTGCTGGTCTGGCTCGCGGCCCAGGTCAGTGATGTCCAGAGTTCGAGGGAGTCCAGGTCGGGCGGCGCGGGATTGGTGAAGTGATCGCTGCGAAAGACGCACTGGTAGCCAAGTCGTTCCGCAGCCTCGAGCAATGCCTGCCAGCGTGCCCAGTCAAGGCCGTTCTGGCCCTCGATCATCAAACCGATTTCCATGGAATCTCCTCGTGCTGCGCCGGACAGTCACTTCTTACCGTACCTTTCTTCGAGTGCCCGCCAGCCGCCGGCGACAAACTCGCGCCACACTTCGATCGTTTGCTCGATGTCGATGTCTTTGCGATTGAGGTAGGACACAGAATGGATGGGTGCGTTGACCACCATTGTAACCGCGATTGTCGCGACGTCCTCGGGGACACCGTACTCCTTTACGGACCGCTTGATGAAATAGTCGGTCGTATTGGTGCGCGACGCGCGATTACCGGCTCGTGCGGCGGCCGTCACAGCGGGGTCGGAGGACAGTATCTTCAGGATAGGGCCGCGTTCGTCGTAATAGCGCAGGGCTCTTTCTATCGTGAGACCGGCGACCTGTCCCACTGCCATGTCTTTCGGCAGTGCGTCGAGTCCGTGCCCTGCCAACTCGTCGAACTCCCGGGTGAGAAGGGCGATCATCAGGTCGTCTCGCCGTGGAAAGTATTTGTAGATCAGGGGTTTGCTCACGCCGGCCACGTTCGCGACCTGTTCCAGCGTGCAATTTGAGTGGCCGTTGCGAAGGATCAACGCTGCTGCCGCGTCGAGAATTTGCACGCGGCGCTCGGCAGGTGCCATGCGCCGGGCTCTTTGTTGTTGCATGTCGAGTATCCTCACATCGTCCGCGATTGCATTTCCGGACCCGGCCATTATTATAACTGGCTTATACTAATGAACGTGCACAAGAGGGAACCCTGTCATGACTTATGCAGATGGTCGCGTCGTTTACGATGCCGACAGCCATGTAATGGAAACGCGTGAATGGCTTGACCCGTTCATGGACGATGATCTCAAATCCAAACTACGGCCATTGTACGGTCACAAGCCGGGACGAATCGACAAGATCCTCGACGAAGCAAAATCGAGGAAGGGCGACGCCGAGGCGGAAGCGAAGGCTTTCGAGAACCCGATTGCCGGACCCAAGGGATGGATCGCCGCGGGTGCGTTCGATGCCGATGAACGCGTTCGCGTGCTGGATCAGTTCGGTTTCAGCGGACAGCTTGTATTTGGTACGTCTTCTCTCGGTCCGGCGCGCGCGGCGAACGACGAAGGGCTTCTGTATGCGGGGGTCCGTGCGCACAATGAGGCGATGGCCTCGTTCTGTCGCAATGACGCGAGGCTTTACGGCGTTGCTTACGCACCGCTGGACAATCCGCAACGCGCGCTCGAGGAAGTCAACGCGGCGTTGGCGGCAG
>JAGRIN010000451.1 GCA_020443245.1 Pseudomonadales bacterium | reverse complement strand
GTGTTCGGCCGGCGGGTCATCCAGCGACACGCGATCACACCCGATGACCACGTAACCTGCATCGATAAAACTCAGGACCAACCCACGACCAATGCCACCGGCAGCACCGGTCACCAATACGGCGCGCTTCATCATCGCATCGAACCTCCGGCATTTCCCTTCATGAGCGCCTCCTGCACCAAACGAAATCATACATGCGAGGCCTTGCTTGTGCGACGTCATGTCGACGGTGAGACCAAACCTTTGGTGTATGATGCGCACGAGCGGAACTAACACGGACCAGGGCGCGGATGCCCGGCGAACTCATCAAGAAGATCAGCACCTATACGCTCGGGGAATTCGTGAGCAAGGGCCTGTCCGCAATCCTGATACCGGTGTACTCCTACCTGCTGTCACCGGCGCAGTATGCGGACCTCGCGCTGTTCAACATTGTACTTGCGCTCACCAGCATCGTTGTCGGCCTCGGGGCAGGGACCGCCCTGCTCCGCTTCTACTTCACGCTCGATGCTGCTGCCTTTCGCACAATGGTTCGCTCGTTGCTCGCATGCCTGCTTACGCTCGGCGCGATCCTGCTCGGCATCTCCTCGCTGCAGGCCGACGCGCTGTCGCAGTCCCTGGGCGGGCTCTCCTACCTTGGCTGCATCCTCCCCGCATTGTTCTGCGGCGTGCTGCTCGGAACTTTCGAACAATTTGTTTCCGCGCTGCTCCGGATTCGGGAAGAAGCGCACGCGTTTGCCATCATGACGATGGTCTCGTCGACGCTGAAAACCGGGCTGATCGTGGCCGCGGTCGTGTGGCAGACAGAGGTGAGTTCCATCGCCTGGGCAACGCTTGCAGCAATTGCCATCATGAGCGTGTACTACTTGCGATACCTCGGACGATTTCTTGGCGGCGAGACGACACTCTCCCGCGCATCGCTTGTGGCCGCCCTTGGACTCTCCCTGCCAGTCGTACCGCATAACCTGAGCCACTGGATTCTGAACCTGTCGGACCGGTACCTGCTCGAACACAATGTCGATGCCGAAGAACTCGGGCTTTACGCATTCGCCTTCAGCCTGACCTGGCTGATGGCGGCCTTGTACCACGCGCTGAACAATGCATTCGCTCCTGAGTACGGCCATCTCGTGCGTGATGATGCGCCGGGGCGCGACGCGCTTGTCTCGACTCGCATCGAGTTGCATCTCATGCTGACTTTCGTCGTGTTCTGGGGTGCTTACCTGCTGCTGTCGCCGGCAATCATGCTCATCGCGGATTCCGACTATCGTGCCTCTGTGTCTTTTGTGCCGTGGCTGGTCACGGGTGCGCTGTGCTACGGCATTTACTATCCGTTCGCCAACGTGGTCACCGTGGTGGTCGGCCGTACACGCGTCCTTGCGACGGCCAGTATCACAGGCGCCGTGCTCCAGCTCACGCTGAACATCTGGCTGATACCACGTTATGGTGCACTCGCCGCCGCTACCAACGTGATCGTCGGCTACGGTGTACTCGCCGTCGGGGTGATCGCGTATAGCATGATCAAAACCGGCATCCGCGTGAGTCCACGAACAGTGATGCAGTTTGCACTGGCTACCGCCGCCGTGGTGGCGATATACGAGGCCACGATCGATGTGCCGCTTGCGGCACTCGTCGCCTTGCGCCTCACCGCTATCGTCGTACTCTCATGGCCGCTCTACATCTGGTTCAGGCACCGCGTTACGGGTTGACCTGCGCCATGATGGCCTGCCAGACAGCCCGCTGGTTGTACTCTGTTTTGATCCTGCCCAGCACCCGTTCGATATAGGGCCGCTGCTTGTCGACGTGCTTCATGTAGTAAGCACTCTTGTCGACCCAGGTCTCCGGGTCGGTCGCGATCTCCACTTCATCTTCGCCAAAGAATTCCAGTACACCCTCGTTGTCCGCCACCCCGAACCGACCCAGAGAAAACACGGTCCAGAAGCGGTCCATGACCCCCTTCTCCACCTTCCAGGATGCGGCGTGGATGATCGGGCAAAGCGCCGATCGCTTCAGTATCCGGACATGGCGAGCGACCGATACAGGTCCGATCGGCGTCCCGGGACCGGCTATCGCGGTCTTCCCGGCCCGCCGAATCAAGGGGTCCAGGTAAGCCTCCCACTCACGAACGTTGCCACGGTTCGCGGTTCCCCAACGCGAACCGACGTACCCGATATCGTAGCGAAAGCCTTCGAGTATCGGGCGCGCCTTCTGGATCTCG
>JAGRIN010000450.1 GCA_020443245.1 Pseudomonadales bacterium | reverse complement strand
GTCCGTTCGGCGCCGATTACGTCTCGAGAATGAGCGTGTGAGTGGCGGCCACAATCCGCCAGGTGCCGGATGACTAGACAACGCATGGAATCATTCTTCATCAACTCCTACTCTCGTCGCATGATGACAATTGCTGTATTCACGGTGGGGTGCATAGTTGCGTCACTACTATTTCCGGTCGCGATTGTCTCGGCGTTTGTTGGCGACCTCGTCTTTTCAAGAACGCTTTCAGTTACGCGTGCCCTGCTTCAGGCCTACGTTTTCTTAGCAGTTGAGGCGATAGGTCTTTTCCGCATAGTCATCCTGACCGTCGTTCGACCTGGCATGAGCGAAGAATGCTGGGTTGCAGCGCACGAACGTCTTATCGGCTGGTGGGCGCGTGCTCACCTTGACTGGACACGCCGTATCTTTCGCATCCAAATCGTCGTAGAAGGTGAGGACGCGCTCGGTGGACGGCCATTCATCCTCGTCGTGCGCCACGCGAGTGTCATTGACAATGTGTTCCCGGCAGTCTTCGCCATCGAACGTCACCGGGTGTCAATGACGTGGGTGCTCAATTGGACGCTTATGCGAGACCCCTGCATAGACATCGTCGGGCACCGGATCGGCTGCGTCTTCGTGCGCGGAAGAACGAGGCAATCGCTCCGCGAGATCAACGTTATGCGAGAAGCGTCTGCGTCTTTGGGATCACGAAGGGGTCTTGTGATCTATCCCGAAGGCACACTCTACAGCCGAGCAAAGTACGCGCGGGCACTGCGAAAAGCTGAGCGAAGTCGCGATCCTGAGCTACTCGAGTTCACACGCAGTCTTCGTAACACTTTGCCTCCGCAGATCGGAGGAACTATCGCGATCATCGAGCAGCGGCCTGATCTCGATGTCGTGTTTTGCTCACATTCAGGACTTGAAGGATCGCTCGATAAGGCAAGTATTATTGCCGGTGGCTTACATCGGAAAGTAATTCGCATCGCGTTTTGGCGAGTAGCAGCGTCGGACATCCCACGCGATCGTACTCAACTGCGTCGCTGGCTCTTCTGTGAATGGCGTAAAGTCGACGACCTGGCCGATGCACAAACTATGCTGGTAACGACCTAGGGTCCGACACGAGGGGACAACCTCACCCGCGACGCTCCCGCCGTTAGGGTCGCTGAATGCGCGCCTTCCGAGATCGCGGTTCGGCATGTGGGAGTGTGGAATGAGCTCGGGGGCACAGCCACGATGTTTGGACGACAGAGGGTTGGCCAGACCAGCGAGGTTGCCGTCGTGGGACCGTAAGGAAGTTCCGCATGTATCAAGCAGGCTGCGGTCTCAGCAGGCGTGCCAACTCCTCCAGGCGCTCTCGGTCGCGTTCGATAATTCGGAGGGCGCAGTCGGAGCAGAAG
The DNA here is from genome assembly GCA_020443245.1 of Pseudomonadales bacterium. Classification (GTDB taxonomy): domain Bacteria; phylum Pseudomonadota; class Gammaproteobacteria; order Pseudomonadales; family Azotimanducaceae; genus JANQJA01. The sequence goes on along the minus strand of JAGRIN010000450.1, from coordinate 838 downwards.
TGTTCGATTGTCCTACCGTTCGTGACTTTTAGGCGCACGTCGCCGCGCTCTAGCCGGTGGCGGGAGTTATGCTGACAGTCATGGGCGCGAGCTGCAGCGTCGACCTCGACTCGCTGCAGAATGGACTTCGGCCTAGGCACCGCCGAAAACCTCATGCACGGCTGCGGCAACTGAAGTCCCAAAGTTGGCGTTAGCGGAGTCCAACTCTGCCCGAGACCAGTCGTGGCGCTCACTCACAGCTCTGCCGATGGACTGGCTTACGGCACGGTCGATGGCAGCTTTCAGGACGACGAAGTTTGTGCGTCCGCGGCGCGCCCGGTCCAGGTCATGCCCCTGGGGATTCGCTCCGCGCTCGGCGAGAATGCGGCCTGTCTCGTTCCTGATTCGCGTGTTCAGCCCGCGACGCTCAGCCTGACGTTGGAGCACACGCGTCGTGGGCACCGGCGTGAGCGGCGTTTGCTGCATTGCACGCACCACCTGCTCGGGGGTGAAGCCGCGTTCGCGAAGCGCCCTGACCATCGCCATGGCCTCGTCGTCCTCTTCCAGAAGCGGAATCTCCTGCATCCGCACGTCACCCTGTCCGCGAACATCTACGCCATCGCCATCGAGGGTGTTGACGGGGTCAACTTCGAGCTCCGTCGCCTCCCTAAATTCGAGCCCTTCGAGAGGTAAGAGTTGGTCGAAGTAGTCTTGGTCGGCTTCGCTGTATTGCTGAAAGTCCTGCCATCTCCTGGCGATGTTCGCGCCGGCATGGAACACAACGACGCCTTGATTGAGCGGGTGTCCTGGTGCGTCGTGTTTGATCACCCGCATGATGCGGCCGACGAATTGCACAAAA
>JAGRIN010000449.1 GCA_020443245.1 Pseudomonadales bacterium | reverse complement strand
GATCCGCTCGACCTGATCGTTATGGACATGGAGAAGGTCGGCAAATCGCCTGCCGCGCAGCTCCGCGAAACGCGTGCAGCGCTCGCATGGTCCGGGCTGTCTGCCGTCCTCCTGGTGCCCGAAGGCTTTGAGGGCCTCGAGCGGTTCCTTGAAGATCATGAAGGCTCCGATTATCTCGTGAAGCCCGCCTCGGTCGGCGCGATCGCAGATCTTGTCGAGGCGACGTTGAAGCGTCGTCACCTGGTGTAGGTCTGTCATGTCTGAACTGGACGATGCAATAAAAGGTGTGGAGAGCGAAAACCGTGTGCTCTCGGAGCACCTGCGCGAGCAGTCATCGGGAAACGCGAAGCGGGTTCCCATCAGGCTACTTGCGGGCGTGGTGGTCCTCGTGTTCGGCCTGCACCAACTCTACAGCCTCAGGACATGGATGTTCGGTGTCTCCGAGGAAACAGTGCAGGGAGACATTACGTCCCTGCTCGAACGAACGGACGATTCGCTGCGACGCGCCCGGCAGGAGACGGGTGACTACCCGCAAAGACTCCCGCCAACCGTTCCGGCATGGCTCGTTTCGTACATGCCCTCGACAGAGGGATACACATTGAGCGCGAGCGTCGATGGTGTCGTCGTCGAACTGCGACGCGCCGGGGACCGAGTGACGATCGAACGTCGCTGACTGTCTGAAGAGGAGCAGAAAATATGGACCGAGGCACTTCTGATAACGGCTTCTCGATAATCGAGATGCTGGTTGCCCTTGGTATTGCAGCAGCACTCATTGTTGTCGGCGTCACTGTTTACGTCGGCTCCGAAAAGACTGCCGAGACGGTCGACGCGCTGGAGACGATCGATGTTCTGAGGGATCAGCTCGGTGTGCGTGTTGCCTCTGCGGAGGGTGGGCTGTCAGTTTGCGACGACACGCTTGTCAGGACAGGAGACCTTGCCAACCAGTACATGACGCTCGCGATTGTGCCGGTCGCGCTCGATCCCCAGGATCCGGCCAGAGGGTATGGTGCGGGCCTGCAGGTGGGCGCTGCGATAGACCGCAATGGCGCCCAGGGCGTCGCCGTGGCACAACGTCTCTACGACGAACTGACCGGTATGAATGCGCGGGTTGTCGATCCGACGCTGACGACATCCATCGCCAACTTTACCGTCCTGCTGACAGATCCCGCGACGCCTTTCTGCCAGTTTGGTGTCGCCAATACCGGCAGCCTGCTCGCCAGCGTGGCGCGCCCGGCCGCAATCCCGACGTCGGGTTCGCCGAGCACTGGCGGCGGGGCGGTGGCGCCACCGGTACCCAAAGGTTGCACGGTGCAGCCGGGCCAGAAGGTTTCTCGCCAGGTCATGGTGTTCGGCGATGCGTTGACCGGCGTCATCATGAATGAGGGAGAACTCGACACGGGCAGCACGGAAACCAGGACGGACAGGTGCGCCGATACGTTTCTTGGCAATTGCGCCATCGACTTCGACGGCTTGTGCGGTGACGATTTCGTAGATGAGCACTGTGCGAAAACGTGTGGCAAGTGTACGCCGGGCGTTGATTTTGACGTGAAGGTGGAACCTGCGATGAGAGCGATGTCGGCGGAGGTATCGATCCTGGGTGGTCACCAGATCGCCGTCCACGGCGTCCATGGCGCGACGATCTTCAGCTACGCTACCCGTGATACTTCGAACGAATTTGCGATATGGAATCCCGAGAGTCTCACCATTCTGTTCAAGGGCGTCGATATCGACACCCATCACAACGTGAATGACGGGACGGACCACCGCATCACGACGAGTTGGGCCTCCGGCACAGGCTTGCTTACCGTCTATGACAACGGCCAGGAAGTCTTTCACACGGTGACCCACCAGGGAGAGACGATTGGCGGCGCTGGCAAGCTTGTACTCGGCCAGGACCAGGATTCATTTGGTGGTGGTTTCCAGAAGAACGATGCGTACCAGGGCCATATCGTCGCGGCTGCAATGGCCAACGTCGCCGCGAGTGGCGCGGATATTTCAAAGGGTCCGCTGCACACCGTCCTGAACGAGCAAAGCGGACTCATCACGAGCATGGTGGTTGGCGCCGATGGCCGCCCCATGGATATCACGGGGCAACAAACCTATACAACGAGCGGTTCTGTCAGTGTTGTCACTGAACCTGTGGATACGGCGCTTTTCGTCAATCCCGACTGTAGTTGATCTCAGGGTCGTTGTGCCGCGCGGATTCAGTCGGCCTGAA
>JAGRIN010000043.1 GCA_020443245.1 Pseudomonadales bacterium | reverse complement strand
CCCCAGCAGTACCACTGCTTCTCCGGCTTCTTCTGGAGAAGCGGCGGGTTGTCGCAGGGCTCGTCATCCTTGCAGCCTTCTTCTCGTGAGAACCATGAACACGATGTCAGCGCAAAGGTTAGCAGTACGGTCAGGAGTATTCGGTAGTTCAGCTTCATAGTTTTTCCCAGAATTTGTCTCGTTGCGGGAAGAGCCCGTATATGCCGCCAGTATGAAGGAAGACGACATCGCCAGCGTCGGTGAACCGGCCGCTGCGAATTTCCGTTACCATCGCATCGAATGCCTTGCCGGTATACACCGGGTCGAGGATCAGTCCCTCGGTCTTCGCGAGGGTGCGAATTGTGTCGAAGACGTGTGGATCGGCACGTCCATAGCCTGGGCCGACGTAGCCGTCGACGATATTGATGGCGAGATTTGTCATGTCAAGATCGATGCCATAGCGCGCCTGCCACGTTGCAATGTCGTTGGCAATCTTCGTGTTGAACCACGCTTCGTCGTCGCACACGTTGAAGGCGACCATTTGGGTCTCCAGGCCGTGAAGTTGTCGGCCGATGATCAATCCGCCGAGTGTGCCGCCTGATCCTGCTGCGGAGAACAGGTATCCGGGACGCAGGTTCAGACGCTCGAAATCGGCTTTGAGTTCCTCGCAGGCGGTGATGTAACCCCACAATCCGATCTCGTCGCTCGCACCGACCGGGATGATGAATGGCGTCATGCCCTGTGCGCGGTACTCGTCGGCGACACGCGCGTAGAGGGCATCCAGTTCTTCGTATTGCGTTTGCGTCACGTACTCGAGGCGTGCGCCGACGAGTTCGTCCAACAACACGTTGCCGTCGGGCGGCGATACCGGTTTGCCTCGCAGGATCAGGTGGCTCGCGAGGCCGAGCCGGCTCGCGACAATCGCGGTGGCGCGACAGTGGTTCGACTGGACTCCGCCACAGGTGACCAGGACATCTGCGCCTTCCCGCAGGGCCTGGCCAACGGAAAATTCGAGCTTGCGCAGCTTGTTGCCAGAGGCCGGCGTGTCGGTCATGTCGTCGCGCTTGATCCAGATGCGAGGGCCACCGAGTGCTGCGGAAAAGCGATCCAGTGGCTGCAACGGGGTAGGTAAACGGGCGAGTTCGATTCGGGGAGGTTGGGTCATGGTCCTGGCTTGTCTGCTGCAGACGCAAGGATACAACACAGGGGTGCAGCGCTGCGCGAAGACAGGAAAAGAAAAGGCCCCGTCACTGCAGGTGAGCGGGGCCTCTTGGCGGTGCCGGGACGGACCCGTCAGTTCATTTGGCGCGACGCAGGCAAGTGCCCGCCAGTCCGAGCAGCAGCAGGGAGAGCGCGGCCGGTGCCGGTACGGCGGCCGGGCCGGTCTCCAGTGTCAGGCGCGCGGCAGGCAGGTAGGACGAACTGGACCAGAGGACCTGGCGGTAGTTCGATGCGAGCGATGCAAGAGAGGTACCGACACTGAAGAAGCCGTCGGCCATGATGTCGGCGAACGATGCGCTGCTCAGCGACACGGTGAATTCGCGCATGCTTTCGTAGTTTGACGCGTAGTAATCGGTCTGGCCGTACAGGACGCCACTGCCCAGGTCGTTGTAGACGGCGAGGGAACTGCCGAGTCCGGGCACGGTGTTCACGTCCCAAACCTGGACGGTCTCGTAGGCGTCGATGGAATTGTATTGGCCATTACCCGCGAGGAACGTGATCGAAGCCGCTGTCACGTTGCCGGTCACGCCGGAAACATCGAAGTTGTAGAACGAGTTGCGATAGGTACCGTAACCATCGGTACCTGTCCAGGTGTTGGTGTTGGACGCGCTATGGCTGCCGGTGTTCGTGTACCAGCCATTATCGGCGCTGTCGATCACAATGGTCGCAGCGGCGGCCGGGAGGGACCACGCTGCGATGAGTGTGGCGAGGATACTGCGAAACTTCATACTGCTTCCTTCCAAGTGGTTGATAACCGGCCTTGGTAACAAGATGTATGCCATGGATCGTAACTGTCTGTTTATCAAATAAAAAAGCATACACTTGAAAGTTCATTCGAGATTTTTGTAAAAAATTCCGACAGTGCTGTTTATGGCCGGGCGAGCATCCTCGCGCGCTCGCGCATACAATGGCGCGCGCCGATGAAATGAAATGGAGTTCAGGTTGAATCGTATTGTCGTGTTGGTCCTGGTCACCTTGCTCGCCGCTGGCTGCAGCCACGAGACACAGGTCACGTTGAGCGGACGCACGATGGGCACCACTTACAGTGTCAAGATTATTGAGCCCGACGTTGACAGCGCCGCCCTCAAGGAAGAGATCGATGCCGAACTTGTCAGGATCAACGATCTGATGTCGACCTACATCGTCGACTCGGAATTGAACCGGTTCAATCGGTCACCGGTAGGCGAGTGGATGCCCGTCTCGAAGGACCTGCTGGTCGTCGTGCGGTTGGCGCGTCAGATACACGATCTCTCTGGCGGCGCCTTCGATCCGACTGTCGGGCCGCTGGTGAATCTCTGGGGGTTCGGTCCGACACCCGCCGACCGGACCGTGCCGTCCGATGAGCAGATCAATGAGGCCATGACGCGGGTGGGTTTCGACTTGCTCGAAATCGGCGACACGGCGCTCAAGCGGAACGCGGACGTTTACGTGGACCTGTCGGCGATCGCAAAGGGCTACGGCGTCGACCAGGTCGCTCACATCCTCGACAGGCACGGATACCGGAACTACCTGGTTGAGATCGGTGGTGAGGTGTTCGCGAAAGGGCGCAACGCGAGGGAACTACCCTGGCGAATCGCCATCGAGCGGCCCGATACCACCCAGCGGGTGCCGTTCAAGACATTGGACGTCTCGGGCAAGGGCGTCGCGACCTCGGGCGATTACCGCAACTATTTTGAAGTGGACGGCAAACGGTATTCCCACACCATCGATCCCGCCACGGGGCGCCCGATCACACATAACCTTGCGTCGGTTACGGTCATTGCCGAGAACACCGCGCTCGCCGATGCGCTGGCGACAACGATCGATGTACTGGGCCCGGAGAAGGGCATGGCGCTCGCAGTGCAGCAAAAGTTGCCTGTCTTCGCTATAATCAAGTCAGCCGATGGTTTCATCGAGCGTCATTCACCGGAATTCGAGGTGTATCTGGATGATTGAATTCCTGCTGACATTTCTCATTATCGTCGCCGTGGTCGCCGCCATGTCGATCGGCGTGATCTATGGACGCAAGCCGATCGCCGGCTCCTGTGGCGGGCTCAACAACCTTGGCGTGGACGGCGCGTGCGAAATCTGCGGCGGCGATATGGCCAAGTGCGAAGAAGCCGGCAAAGACGAGGTTCCCGGACGGTCGGGTCGTTTCTACGACGCTGCCTGACCCCAGATTTCGCGCCGCGTCTGGTAGAAGGCGTGGCAAGCCGCCATATCCGCCAGAAATCTTGGCAACTCCTCCATAAGCAGTGCCTGCGGACCATCGACCAGGGCTTTCGACGGTTCGGGGTGGAAGTCGACCAGTACCATGTTGGCGCCCCCGACGACGCCCTGGGCGGCGACGTGAACAACATCGAGGATACCGTCGGCACTCTTGTCGCGGCTGCCCACTGAGTGGGACGGATCCACACAGACGGGCATACGCGTCAGTCGCTTCACAACAGGCACGTGGCCAAAGTCGACCATGTTGCGGTGCGGATTGCCGGAGGTGCCGTGCATCCCGCGCAGGCAGAAGATCACGTTCGATGTGCCTTCACTCGCGAGGTATTCCGCTGCGTTCAGTGACTCGCTGAGCGTGATGCCGTAGCCGCGCTTGAAGAGCACGGGGAAACGCCGTTGACGCCCAACCGCCTTCAGCAGTTCGAAGTTCTGGGTGTTGCGCGTGCCGATCTGCAGCATGACGCCGGTAGGATTGCCGGTTTGTTCCAGCGCGTCGCTGATCTCCTGGATGTGGTTCTCGTGCGTCACTTCCATGGCGACCACCTTCATGTCGTACTTGCCGGCAAGCTCGAATACCCAGGGCAGGCAGGCCGCGCCGTGGCCCTGGAAGGAATAAGGGCTCGTTCTCGGCTTGTATGCGCCCATTCGCGTGCAAACCTGGCCGTTCTCCTTCAGCGCCTTCATCATCATTTCGACGTGATCCGGTGTGTCTACGGCACACAGTCCGGCAAAGACGTGAAAGGTGTCTTGTGAGAAATGCACGCCGTTGTAGGTGAAGCCCGATGCGCGATGCTGATCGGCGTGTCGGCCCAGGATACGGTATTCCTCCGAGATGCGGATGACGCGGTCAACGGCATCCAGTGCCTCGATCGGCTCTTCATCGACTTTGTGCGTGTCGCCGAGCAGGTAGATCTCCGTCAATACTTGCTCGGCTCCGCGTACTTCGTGATGGCGAAGCTGGATGCCCGGCAACTGTTCGAGGTAGGCAAGTGCCTCTTTGTATGCCTCGCCGCTTTTGTCTGTGTTCGGATTCAGTATGACGATCATTGGCCGTGGGTATCCTCTATATCAAAGTTCGCATCGCGCCGCAGGCGCTCCCTGCGTTCTTCAGCCTGACGGCGAATGATGTGTCGGGAGACCAATCCGCGCAAGTTCAGGTCCATGTCGAGGAAACGTACGCCGACGACGTAGTCCTCGGAATCGTCGAGAAATCGGCAATGGCGCACCTCACCAAACACGATGATGCCGAGGGTCGAGGGCTTGAACAGCAGCTTGAGGACGACCGGGCTGCCGACGCGCAGGAGGTCCTGGTTGACGAAGGAGATGCCGCCCTCGCTGATCCGGGCAGGGGAGCGTGCCTCAGGTTGCTCGAACTCCCCGGCGGCTATGACCTGGGACATTCGCGCGAGCCGATTGCTCACGTTATGCAGGAAACTGCCGAGATCGCGATCACGTGCGGCAATCTTGCGTAACATGTCCTGCGCCTCAAGTTCCATGGTGTAGAGATCGGCGAGGAGTGAGAACGATGGCGTTACGTCGAAGTGGTCGGTGGGCGCGGTACTCGCAAGGTCGGAGCGATGGATGACCTTGCATTCCACCTCGATGTTGTCGTGGATACGGTAGTAATCGCGTCGATCGATTTCGTTCATGCCCCGAGTATGGTCCTGCGCGCGGACGACTTCAAAGCGGCATTCATGATTCAATAGGCGTTTTCCCGGGGAACAAGGAAGATGAGCTCACCCTGGCGCTGGATGATCGCGCGCCGCTACACGAGTGCCGGTGCTGCCGACCGGCTGCTTTCCTTTATGTCCCTGTTGTCGATCTCTGGCCTTGTGTTGGGGGTGGCAGTGCTTGTCGTCGTCCTTTCCGTCATGAACGGCTTCGAGCGGGAACTTCGTACTCGCGTACTCGGCGTGCTCGCCCATGCCGTCATTTTCGACGAACGGGGGTTCGAAGACTGGACTGTTGCGGCAGCGCTGATCGACTCACATCCGGATGTCGAGGCGGTGGCGCCATTTTCCGAGGGGTCCGGTCTCGTCGTCGTCAATGACAAGGTATCGGGTGTCGTGTGGAACGGGATTGACCCGGCGCTTGAATCTCGCGTATCGATACTCGGTCACTATGTCGTATCCGGCGCGCTTGATTCGCTGACGCGAGGCAGCTATCGCGCTGCGATCGGCACGACGCTCGCGGCACGCCTTGGCGTCGTCGTTGGTGACAAGGTCACCCTGGTTCTGCCTGACACGCAGCTCACGCTTGCCGGTCCGATACCCCGGACCCGTCGGTTTGAGATCGCTGCGCTTTTCAACGTGGGTGCGGACGTGGACAAAGGGCAACTGTTGATGAATATCGAAGATGCCGATCGGTTGCGCAGGATCAAGCACGTCGATGGCATCAGGCTCAGGCTGGACGATCTTTTCAAAGCGCCAGAGGTCGTTCGCGACATCCTTTCGTTGCCCGAGGCGTCGAACTGGTACGGGTCCACCTGGATGCGTCGCTACGGTAATCTATATGACGCAATACAACTGCAGAAGTCCACGATGTTCCTGCTCCTTTTGATGCTGGTCGCGGTAGCTGCCTTCAATGTCGTATCGAACCTGGTGATGACGGTGAACGACAAACGCGGCGACATAGCGATACTCCGCACGCTCGGCGCGTCGCCAGGCTCGATCATGCGAATTTTCATCATGCACGGTGTGCTCGTCGGTGCGGTAGGCGTCGTCATCGGGATCATGGTCGGCGTCGTTGTCTCGCTATACCTGGGGCCGATCTATACAGCGGTCGACAACGTGCTGGGGCTCGGGTTGATGGACGAGTACTTCATTCACTATCTTCCTTCCCGCCTCCTGGCCGGCGATGTTGTCGTCGTGGGCGTCGTTTCACTCGTGATCTGTTTGCTGTCGACAATCTATCCGGCCTGGAAGGCCGCAACATCTCATCCCGTCGAGGCGTTGCAGTATGACGCGTGAGTCTGTCCTCGAAGCGATCGGCGTCGAGAAGCACTACTATCAGGGCCAGAGCGACCTGCACGTCTTGCGCGGGATCAGTTTCGCGGTCGCCGCCGGAGAGCGCGTCGCCATTGTCGGGTTGTCCGGCAGCGGCAAGAGCACGCTGCTTCACTTACTGGGCGGCCTGGATGGTGTCGATGGTGGCAAGGTTCTCGTCGAAGGCCAGGATCTTGCGACGCTGTCGCAACGCGCGCTCGGCGAGTTGCGCAACCGGTGCCTCGGCTTTGTATACCAGTTTCACCACCTGCTCCCGGAATTTACCGCGCGGGAGAACATCGCGATGCCGCTGCTGATTGGCGGTCTGTCCCGTGCCGATGCCGGTTCCCGGGCGGATGAGATGCTGGATGCCGTTGGGCTTTCTGCGCGTGCGTCCCACAAGCCCGGCCAGCTTTCCGGCGGTGAGCGCCAGCGGGTTGCGTTGGGTCGTGCACTGGTGACAAAGCCTCGTTGCGTGCTCGCGGACGAGCCGACCGGCAATCTTGATGAGCGGACAGCGGCAGAGGTCGACGATCTGATGATCTCTCTCAGCGAGTCTTCCGGTACGAGCTTTGTCGTCGTCACGCACAACCGGGATCTTGCCTCGCGGATGGACCGGATATACAGGCTGCACGACGGGCAACTGGAGCTCGAGGCCTGATGGCGAGCGTGCCGCTGATTGTCGGGCTCCGCTACGCCGGGACCGGGAAGAAGCAATTCCTCTCAGTCGTGTCCCGGGTTTCATTGATCGGGCTCGTGTTGGGTGTGGTTGCGCTCGCGGTAGTGGTTTCGGTGATGAACGGTTTCGATCGGGAACTCAAGCACCGTATCCTCGGCGCCGTGCCTCACGTGATGATCGAAACAAAGGAACCGGCCGCGTTACGGCAATGGCTTGCCGCGAGCAAGGACGTTGCCGGCTTCGCCCCTTTCCTGCGTCGTTCAGGGCTCGTTATCCATGGCCAGCAGACCCGGCTGGTATCGGTTTACGGTGTCGAGCCCGGCAAAGAACAATCGGTCTCTATCGTGCCCGACCACATGGTGTCGGGTGACCTCGCGTCCTTGTCGCCCGGCACCAATCGTGTCGTGCTTGGCCGTCCTCTCGCGTTCCAGTTGGGCATCGTCACGGGCGACACCATTACCTTGATCATTCCCGAACCATCCAGGGGCGGGAATGCGGTGACGCCGAGGATGGCGCGTCTCGTCGTCGCCGGTTTTTTTGAACTGGACTCGGAGCTCGACTACAAGCTACTCATGATCGATCGACATGATCTCTCCGGTATCGTGCGCGATGCAGGCGATGAAACGTGGCGCGTCACGCTGCACGATATTTTTCGCGCCCCGGCGTTCGCTGCCGAGGCGATGAAGCAGCAGGGCGTGACAGGTGTTTCCACCTGGACAGATGATTACGGCGATTTCTTCCGTACGGTGCGGATGGAGAAGATCATGATGTTCGTACTCCTGACGCTGATCGTTGCCATCGCCGCATTCAACATCGTTTCGGGCCTGTCAATGATGGTCAAGGAGAAGCAGGCAGACATCGCTGTGCTCAGAACGCTCGGTCTTTCGCCCGGGCAGGTGATGCAAACATTTGTCATTCAGGGTGCCATCGTCGGCGTTGCCGGCACGTTGATCGGTATGGTGATCGGGCTTCCGCTGGCCTACTGGGTCGGCACCGTTGTTCGGTTCTTCGAGGACCTTTCAGGCACGCGTTTGCTGGCGGGCACCTACTTCGATCGGGTGCCGTCGGACCTCAGGACACCCGACCTTGCCGTGATCGTGCTCGTCTCACTGCTGATCAGTCTTCTCGCGACGTTGTATCCGTCTTATCGTGCGTCGCGCCTGCGGCCGGCTGAGGTGCTTCGCTATGAATAGTGTGGGCAAGGGATTTGCGTAAACGGCGCATCGACCAGTTCTTCGACACCTTGTATCGCCAATAGAGCCTGACGGCGACAAAGCCCAGGCTGCCCAGCGTCAAGCCGGTCAACACCGATCCCAACAACAGTGGTTGCCACACGACAGCGAACTGCGCGGAGAGCCATTCCCACGACAGGTTTATCCGGCTGACCTCGTTCCGTTCACCCAGGATCCACGTTCCGAGTTTGTAGGTCGCGTAGAACATCGGCGGCATCGTGATCGGATTGCTGACCCAGACGAGTGCGATGGCGAGTGGAATGTTGCAACGAATCCACACCGCGAACAGCACACAGGGCACCATCTGGAAAGGAATCGGCAGGAAGCAGCAGAACGTACCGATCAGGAACGCGTAGGACACCGAGTGGCGATTGAAGTGCCACAGGTTCGGCTCAAAGATCATTTCGCCAAGGAAACGGAGCGACCGGACTTCCCGCAGCTGGTCTTTTGTGGGCAGGTACTTTCGCAAGGGCGCGCAGGTGGTGTCGAGAAGGGCGGTATTATGCCTGCTGCCGTTGGCAAGGGCCATTGGCTTACGGCGTCTGTCGCGCCGGGCGGGTACCAGGCGGCGCCGCGTTCCGGCTCCCGTCGGTCGGGTGTCAGGGCAGTCTGGGTCGAGATCACAACTTGCGCCCTTGATGTCGATACCGATCCTCGCATTTGTCTCGCTTGCAGCGCTGGTGTCCTGGTTGCCCGTACTTCCGCCTCCGTATTTCCTGGCGTGGGGCGTACCGATTGGCGTTGCCGGACTGTGGTACCGGGGCGTCGCTCGCGTCGCCGGTGCCGGGCTGCTGGGGTTTGCCTATGCAGCGCTGGTTGCGCATGCACGACTCGAAGCCCGGCTGCCTGAAGCGTTAGCCGGCACCGACCTCGAGGTGCAGGGCCGTATCGTGTCGTTGCCACGTTACGACAATGGTGCCGTCAGATTCCGGTTGCAGCTGGCAGATTGCCCGGCGTGCTGGACGAACGGCGTTGTTGCGCTCTCCTGGTATTACGACGGGCGCGCGCCCCAGGTCACGCCGGGCGAACGCTGGGCGATGACCGCGCGGCTGGAAAGACCACGCGGCAGTATCAATCCCGGGATCTTCGACTACGAGGGATGGCTCTTCACCGAAGGTATCGTGGCGACCGGCTACGTCAGGGGCACGCCGCGGCGCCTCGACGCTGCCGGGTGGCATGAACTGCATCATCAACTCCGGCAAGCCCTCGCAGCGCGAATTCACGCAACGTTGCAGGACTTCCCCGTCGCCGGACTCATCACCGCGCTTGCGATCGGCGCGCATGATGAGATCGGTCCGCGGGCCTGGCGTGTGCTTTCCGATACGGGCACGAATCACCTCCTGATTATTTCGGGATTGCATGTCGGGTTGATTGCCACGGCATCCTACCGATGCCTCACCCTTATCCTGGGGTGGCTCGCGCCGACGAGGATGTTGTGGGCTTCGCCGGGAGCGCTCGCCCTCGCGACGCTCTACGGCGCACTGGCCGGAATGGGATTGCCGGTTCAGCGCGCGCTTGTCATGACGATGGTTGCGCTCGCCGGCCTGGCATGTCGGCGTCAGGTCACAATGTCGACGCTGCTCTGCATCGCGCTGCTGCTGGTCACTGTGATTGACCCGTTTGCGGCGTTTCGCACGGGGTTCTGGCTTTCCTTCGGGGCTGTGTTCGTCCTCGTCTTTTGCTTTGGGGCGCGTACGACTGGTTCCGGTGAATCGAGGTTGTATCAGGCCGCAAGGATCGCGGTTCGGTCGCAATGGGTGGTGTTGATCGGTATGTTGCCGGTGCTTCTCGCAACCGTGGGGCAAGTCGCCTGGCTTGCCTGGCTCGTGAATCTTGTCGCCATACCCTGGGTCAGCCTGCTTGTCATCCCCGCGCTGCTACTGGCGATGGTACTCATTTTCCCCTTACCGGCTGCGGGTGTCCTGCTGTTGAAGATCGCGGCGTTTGCACTGATGGCGATCTGGCATTGGATGCGGGCTGTCGCAGACATCGGACTCGTTCACTATCTCTGTGCACCGGTTGCGCCTGTCGCCTTTGCGCTCGCCGCGTCCGGCGGGCTGTTGGTGATTTCCCCGGCCGGATTGTTGCCACGCTGGGTCGGCCTGCCGATGTTGCTGCCGCTCGTGCTGGCACGTGTCCAGCTTTACCCCGACGAACTCGACGTACGCGTGATGGATGTCGGGCAGGGTCTTTCGGTTCTGGTCCGGACAGCGTCGCAAACGCTGCTGTATGACGCCGGACCACGTTTCGGCGATCGATTCGATGCAGGCGAACGCATCGTGACGCCGGCCTTGCGCCACGCGGGTGTCACCCGCCGGGTCAGCCGTTTCGTGGTGAGTCATTCCGACAATGACCATGCGGGCGGCGCAGCCGCCATCCTTCGCGCTTTCCTTGTGCTGGACGTGTCGAGCGACGTGCCGATTCGCGCGGCGAGGCAGCCCTGCCGGGATGGAGAGACGACGACAGGTGCAATGTCGCTCGCCTTTTTCCGCGCAGGCGGGTCCGGCGCCACGCGCAACGATCGCTCATGCGTCGTGCTGGTTCGCTTCAATGACTTTTCATTGTTGTTGCCGGGTGACATAGAAGTTGCCGGGGAGCGACACCTTCTCGATAGTGGAATCGGTAGGGTGAATGTAATCATCGCACCGCATCACGGGAGCCGCACTTCATCGACGCCCGCGCTCCTGAATCGCGTCCGTCCGGATGTGGCGATTTTCTCTTCGGGTTTCCACAATCGCTTTGGTCATCCGGATCCCGGCGTCGTACGGCGCTACGCGGGACGCGGCGCACGCTTGTTCAACACTGCAATGGACGGGGCGATTCATCTCCGTGTTCGTGGCACCCGGATTGTCCAGGTCGAGACGGCACGCCGAAGCGAGCCCCGATTCTGGTATGATCGGGCGCTTGTCCGGTGACACCAGTAGTGACAATGACTGTGATGGATCAACTGCTCCTGCAACTCGATCTCGAGCAGATCGAAGTGAATCTCTTCCGTGGCGTGAGTGCTGACACGGGGCCACCCCGCGTCTTCGGCGGGCAGGTGATCGGCCAGGCGCTGATCGCTGCGGGCAGGACCGTGGACGAGCGTCCCTGCCATTCGCTGCATGGCTATTTTCTCCGGCCCGGCGACCCGAAAATGCCGATTGTCTACGAGGTCGACCGGATTCGGGACGGAAAGAGCTTTACGACCCGCCGGGTCGTGGCAATCCAGAAGGGAGAGGCGATCTTCAACATGTCGGCTTCCTTCCAGGTTATGGAGGAAGGGCTGTCGCACCAGTTCGAGATGCCCGATGTCCCGCCGCCGGAAGCGTGCAGTGACGAAACCGAAGCCTTCCAGGCGCATGCCGACGAGCTGCCTGAGGGGTTTCGGCGCATGATGCAGGAAAGACCGATCGAGATGCGCCGGGTCGAGCAACACAGCTTTGCGAAGCCGTCAAAGCGTCCACCTTACCAGCATGCGTGGCTACGTACGCGGGACCGATTGCCGGACGAGCCGTCGTTGCACCAGTGTATCCTTGCCTATGCATCCGACATGGGCATCCTGAGCACGTGCACGTTGCCGCACGGACGTTCATTTATGACCGGGTTGATGACAGCGAGCCTCGATCACGCAATGTGGTTCCACCGACCGTTTCGCGTGGACGAGTGGATCCTTTTTGCACAAGACAGTCCGACCTCGGGCGGTTCGCGCGGCTTCAACCGTGGAATGATGTTCACGCAGGATGGCACATTGATCGCGTCGGTCGCGCAGGAAGGACTGATTCGCGTTGTGGACGAGCGCTAGCCCGGACTATTCATGATCGGGGTCATGTTGCGTAGTTTGGTCGAGTTTCACTGAAGTTTGTAGTAGCGCAAGCGGTGTCTTGGCGGATTCTGTTCGCGGTAGGTCGTTTTGGTAACGCGTGAAGCCAGATAAGTGACCACTGAGGCGAGCGTTGCCTTCAGGCTGCCCTGATTCATTGCTTCAGCGTGAGGATTGGAACGGTCAGGTTGGCATTGCGCCGATTGATTTGGCAATTTGACGCCACTCCTTCGCGAACGGCGTGCTCGTCGGCAAGTGCAAGACAACACGGCGGACAGAGGACTCGATCCAGGCACCAAACTTCAGGAGGTGCAGGCGTATGGTAGTAACCTGCGCCTTGCCGAACCGGGTATGCCGCGCTTGGAAGCGAAGCTCCTGGAAGAGGACATAGGCGGCGGCTGTTATCA
>JAGRIN010000448.1 GCA_020443245.1 Pseudomonadales bacterium | reverse complement strand
CGTTGTTCCTTGTTAGCCTGCTCAGTCACTTTGGAGAATCCTGGCTGCGCTACGACGCGCACTTCGCGACTTCGATCACGGTCGCTGCAACGATGGTGGCGTGGGTGCTGGTCATCTCGCAGACATCTCGCCGCCTGCACGATACCGACCTCGAGCGTGCGGCCTCGGTAGAGAGGCTCGCCAGCGTGGAACGCAGGCTGCGTACGACGCTGGATGCGCTGCCGGTTGCGACGGTGGTCGTGGACGAGCAGGGCATCATCCTGAATGCCAATCCAAGTGCGGCTCGTCTCTGCAACAGGGGAGTGTCCGATCTGGTGGGTGAATCACTGGATCGTTATGTCGATTATGAAAGGCCAACCGAGGATGTTGTCCTGCGGCGTCATGGAGAGACCGATGTCCGTTCGGAGTGCCAGGTCGAGGTGGTGACCGCACCGCTTGAATGGGATGACGTTTCAGGCACGCTCGTTGCCCTGGTTGATGTGACCGACCGGCGTGCGCTCGAGATGCAGCTCCGCCAGTCGCAGAAGCTCGAGGCGGTCGGCAGGCTCGCCGGCGGGGTTGCCCATGACTTCAACAACCAGCTCACCGCGATTCTGGGCTATGTCGAACTGGCGTTAGCGATGGGCAAGGACGAGAGTGTGCAGGAGTTCCTGGTCCAGGCGAAGGTCGCCGCAGAAAAGTCAGCGGGGCTGACCGGGCAATTGCTTGCTTTCGGTCGCAAGCAGATGCTCCAGCCGCAGGCACTCGACATCAACGACCTGCTTTCCGATTACGAGGCGCTGTTGCCTCGTGTCATACGCGAGACGATTGATGTGTCGTTCGACTATGCGGCGGATCTGGGCACCGTCATGGTCGACAAGGTGCAGATGGACCAGGTGATCATGAACCTGGTCGTCAACGCATCGGATGCGATGCCGGATGGTGGTCATCTCACACTGTCCACGGCAAATATCTACCTCGATGAATCCTTTTCTGACAAACGTGTCGTCGTCCCGGCGGGCGAGTATGTACAGTTTGCCGTCAGCGACACGGGCATCGGCATGTCGCAGGATGAAATCGAGAAGATTTTCGAGCCGTTCTACACGACCAAGCCTGTTGGGGAAGGTACGGGCCTTGGTCTCTCCACCGTATACGGTATCGTCAAACAAAGTGGCGGTTTCGTCTGGGCCTACAGCGAGCCCGGCCGTGGCGCGTCTTTCAAGGTGTACCTGCCCCGTATCGATGGCGCCGCGGACGAGAAGCACGCCCAAAGCGTTCCGGACGATGTCTCGACCCTTTCAGCGACGGTTCTCGTCGCCGAAGACCAGCCGCAGGTTCGGGAATTACTGGATCGCGCCCTGACGATGCGTGGCTGCAAGGTCCTGGCTGCGCCGGATGGCGAGGCCGCGCTCGACATGGCCGAATCGTACGACGGCACGATCGACGTTCTTGTGACCGATGCGGTCATGCCGGGCATCGGCGGCGACGAACTCGCTACCGAATTGACGCGGCGAATGCCTGCGCTGAAGGTGATCTTTGTCTCCGGGTATGCAACAGCGAACCTGGCAAAGCTCGGCATCGATCCCGGCAGTTGGTCGTTCCTGCAAAAGCCGACAACGCCCGGCGCTGTTGTGAGGAAAATACAGGAATTGTTAGCGTAAGCCGCAGCAATTTTCTGTTGACGTCACCCGAGGCGAAGCAATATTACGCCCCCGGACACGAGCAGCGCGGCGATCGCCGCAATACGACCCAGGCCTTCTTTTAACGCGAACGCGGAGATCAGCGCACCGAACACGACGCTGGTCTCCCGGAGCGCGGATACCGGCCCGAGGGGTGCACGGCTCATGGCGTCGATTACGATGCCGTACGCAAGCATCGAGAGCGCGGCACCGCCGATACCTGTCAGGGCAACGCGACGATTGCCGAACACGACGGGAAGACCGCGACGCCAACAAGTGATCGCGGTGAGGGGAATACCATGCAGCAGGAACAGCCAACCGATGTAAGAGAGTGGTGTACCCGCGACGCGACCGCCAATCCCGTCGACCACGGAATATCCGGCAATCGCGAGGCCGGTCGCGAGGGCGTAGCCGACACCTCTCTGGACGTCCCGGCTTTTGCCGGAGTTTAACGACAGGCTCACGATGCCCGCGGTAATGACACAGATACCGAGCGCAGAGACTCCGGAGAGGACCTCGCCTGCAACGGCGAAGCCGGTGATGCTGACCAGTGCGGGTGCGACTCCTC
>JAGRIN010000447.1 GCA_020443245.1 Pseudomonadales bacterium | reverse complement strand
TGCCGACCGGCGCGCCCGCGTCGTCGTAACGGAACGTGATCTGGCTCTTGGCGTCGGGACGCAGGAACTTCAGTTTGCCGGACTTGCGCACTTCGGACTGCTTCTGGACCAGGCGGTGAGAATAAGTAATCGGCGCGGGCATCAGGACGTCCGTTTCGTTGGAGGCGTAACCGAACATCAGGCCCTGGTCGCCAGCTCCCTGCTCGTGGTCCTCTGATTCATCGACGCCCATGGCGATATCCGGGGACTGTTTGCCGATTGCGTTGAGTACCGCGCAGGACGCGCCGTCGAAACCGACCGTCGAGCTGTTGTAGCCGATGTCCAGGATGACATTGCGGCAAAGGTCCTCGAGGTCGATCCACGCCGTGGTGGTAATCTCGCCTGCAACCAGTACCATGCCCGTCTTCACCACCGTCTCGCACGCTACCCGTGCATTCTTGTCTTCGGCGATGATCGCATCGAGGATCGCGTCGGAGATTTGGTCCGCCATTTTGTCAGGGTGACCCTCGGAGACGGATTCGGAGGTAAACGTACGGTTTATGCTCATTGGACTCTTCTAGGCGGTTGTGAATCGAGGCCGAAATTCTAACGTCTGGGCCTTGCCTTTCCCACAGCGCCCCCGTGATTCTCTCTCAAGATCAAGGTTAGTCTGCTTCATACGTTGTTTATGACGCGCGATATGAATAGGGCATCCAAGTTGTTGCAGTCAGGCCTTTAAGGGAAAATAGCCCCCTTTTTCACCCCGGGACGACCAGAAACTCATGGCATCACACAGGCAACGGGCGAACGCGATCAGGGCACTGGCCATGGACGCGGTACAGCAGGCGAATTCGGGACACCCCGGCGCGCCAATGGGCATGGCGGATATTGCCGAGGTTCTCTGGACCCGCTACCTGAAGCACAACCCGGTCAATCCCGAGTGGTTCAACCGGGACCGCTTCGTCCTGTCCAACGGGCACGGTTCGATGTTGCTCTACGCGCTCCTTCACCTGACGGGCTACCCGCTGCCGATCGATGAGATCAAACGCTTCCGCCAGGTCGCCTCAATGACGCCGGGCCATCCCGAATACGGCCACACGCCCGGCGTGGAAACGACGACAGGCCCGCTCGGCCAGGGCTTCGCCAATGCGGTCGGCATGGCGATTGCCGAGAAGATGCTGGCCGCGCGCTTCAACCAGCAGAAGGGAGGCGAGCGGTTCGACATTGTCGATCACAGGACCTGGGTGTTCGTCGGAGACGGATGCCTGATGGAAGGTATCTCGCACGAGGCGGCGAGCCTTGCCGGCACACTCGCGCTCGGCAAGCTGACGTGCATTTACGACGATAACGGCATTTCGATCGACGGCGAGATCGATGGTTGGTTTACCGACGACACGCCGCGACGTTTCGAAGCCTACGGCTGGCACGTCGTGCGGGATGTCGACGGTCACGATGCCGAGGCAATCGAACGGGCGATCGGTCAAGCGATGGCAGAGGCGACGCGCCCTACGCTCATTTGCTGCAAGACGCGGATCGGCTTCGGCGCGCCCACCAAGGAAGGCAAGGCATCGAGCCACGGATCACCCCTCGGGCCGGATGAGATCAAGGGTGCGCGCGAGGCTCTCGACTGGCATGAAGCGCCCTTCGTCGTGCCGGAGAGTCTCTACGAAGAATGGGACGGCAAGCGCAAGGGTGAAGCCGCGGAGAACACCTGGAACCAGCAGTTCACCGAATACAAACAGAACTATCCGGAACTCGCTGGCGAACTCGAACGTCGCATCGCCGGCCGGCTGCCGGAAGGCTGGGACGAGGCGATGGATGCGCTTCTGCGGCAGGTCGACAAGGAGGGCAAGGCGCAGGCGTCGCGCGTTGCGTCCGGCAGTACGATCGCCCGCATCTCGAGCCTGTTGCCGGAACTCGTCGGCGGTTCCGCTGATCTCTCCGGTTCCAACTGCACGATCTGGGACGATGCCAAGGCGCTGACCCCGAACGATGCGGACGGTAACTACATTTACTATGGCGTGCGCGAATTTGGCATGACTGCGATCGGCAATGGCATTGCCTTGCACGGCGGCCTGCGTCCATTTGTGGGTACGTTCCTCATCTTCATGGAATACGCGCGCAATGCGGTCAGGATGTCGGCCCTGATGAAGACGAACCAGGTGCTCGTCTATACGCATGATTCGATCGGGCAAGGGGAAGACGGTCCGACGCACCAGCCGGTGGAGCAACTGACCAACCTGCGAACGA
>JAGRIN010000446.1 GCA_020443245.1 Pseudomonadales bacterium | reverse complement strand
GGTCGAGAATTCGTGCCAAACGCCGTCGATGCGAACACGCGAGATCGCGACGCCTTCCAGCGACCGCAGCAGAATCCGGCGGAGAGCATTCCCAAGGGTGGTGCCGTATCCAGGCTCGAGCGGCTCAACACGATATCGGCCGTAATTCTCGCCGTCGGCAACAGTTTCGATCGTAAATCCAGGTCGCTCCAACAACAGGAACTGCCTCCTTGAACATTGGCAAAACGCGTAACGTGCGTCATTGGGCGTCCCAAGCCATCACAGACGTGGGACGCGGGTGCGTCACCGGCAGGAGTACTCGACGATGAGCGCTTCGGTAAACTGCGGAAGTCCCCGGCGCCAGCCCGCGGTGGGCCCGCGAAGCGGACGTTCCGCTCGATGTCCCTTCCTAGACGCGGCGCCGCTTCGGTGGGCGGCAGCCGTTGTGCGGGATCGGCGTGGTGTCGGTAATCGAAACGACCTGCACCCCGGCGGCCTGCAACGCCCGAATGGCCATCTCTCGTCCAGAGCCGGGGCCCTTGACGAACACGTCGACCTGGCGGAGGCCATGCTCCATCGCCTTGCGGGCGGCCTGCTCGGCCGTCACTTGCGCGGCGTACGGGGTGCTCTTGCGCGATCCCTTGAAGCCATTCGAACCGGCACTCGACCAGGCAATGACATTCCCGGCCGGGTCGGTCAGCGTCACGATCGTGTTATTGAAGGTAGCCCTGATGAAGCCCTTCCCGCGAGGGATGTTCTTACGGTCTCGTCGCCGGATGCGTGTCTTACCGCCCTTCGCGGCCCCTCCCGATCGTCGACGCTCGGACATATCTGTCGTTTCTCCTCTACAACGTTGTTCTTAATCTGCCCCACGCTATTCGTGGGCGAGGACTACTTCTTGCGAATACCAACACCGCGGCGAGGCCCACGACGGGTGCGCGCATTGGTGCGGGTGCGCTGCCCGCGCACGGGCATACCCCGGCGGTGGCGCAAACCGCGATAGCAGCCGATATCCATCAGGCGCTTGATGTTGAGCGAGACCTCACGGCGCAGGTCACCTTCGACACGGTATTCCTTGTCGATGATCTCGCGCAGCCGGTTGACCTCATCGTCGGTCAGGTCGCGCACACGCGTATCCGGGTTGATGCCGGTGCGTTCGAGCAATACCTGGCTCGTGCGCAGGCCGATGCCATAAATGTAAGGAAGCGCGGCCTCGACCCGCTTCTCGCGCGGAAGGTCGACTCCGGAAATTCTCGCCATATCGCTCGTACCCCTAACGCTCGTCCTGAGCGACTAGCCCTGGCGCTGCTTGTGCTTGGGGTTCGAGCAGATCACGCGAATGACCCCGTGCCGCCGAATCACTTTGCACTTGTCGCAACGTCGCTTGACTGATGCAGCAACTTTCATAGGAACTACCAACTTTCTCGTGTTTACTCGGGGCCGGGCAGTTTGCCCACGAATCGCGATCTCAAACAGCCCAGACGCACCAAGAGCGCACGCGTGGCGCGTGCGCAAGACGGACAATCATACCACAGCGGCCACTCGTTTGGTAAGAATTTCAGCGGGTCCACTCGTAATCAAGACGGTATGCTCGAAATGCGCCGATCGGGTTCGATCACGGGTGATGACGGTCCATCCGTCTTCGAGCTGGTGCGTCTCGTCCCCGCCGATATTGACCATCGGCTCGATTGCAATGGTCATTCCCTCTCGAAGCAGAATGCCCGTTCCGGCGCGTCCATGGTTGGGCACATGGGGTTCTTCCCACATCTGCCGGCCGACGCCATGCCCGCCGTATTCACGCACCATGCCGTAGCCGAGCGATGTCACATAGCGTTCGATGGCGTTGCCGATATCGCCAAGCCGGTTACCAGCAACGGCTTGCTCGATACCCAGGTAGAGCGACGTTTCCGTTACGTCAAGCAAACGACGCGACGCCTCGTCGATGGTTCCGACCGGATATGTCCAGGCAGAATCGCCGATGAAGCCGCCATAGGTGGCGCCGATGTCGATCGAAATGATGTCACCATCTCGGAGCGTCTTCTTGCCCGGAATGCCATGCACGATCTCCTCGTTAATCGAGGCACAGATATGCCCCGTGAACCCGAGATGACCGAAGAAGGTTGCAACTGCGTCGTTCTCCTCGATGACGTCGCGAACGATATCATCGAGCTCTTTGGTAGTGACGCCGGGTACGATGGCCGGCTGCACGCGGGCATGCGCCAGACCAACGATATGGCCGGCTTGCCGCATG
>JAGRIN010000445.1 GCA_020443245.1 Pseudomonadales bacterium | reverse complement strand
TCGAGTTCGCGCAAGGCACGCTGCCCGGCTTCCGTTTGGGACAGCACAAGCTGGCGCGAAACCAGCCGCTCGTACTTGATATCGAACCTGTCGGCGGTGTTTGGCCCGTACCAATCGGCCAGGGACTTGCCGTCTCCACACCCGAGATAGAACTTGATGGCCGCCTCCCAGTGCTCAACGCCCTGCCGTGTGCGCACGAGGAAGTCGAACTCGCCCACCGTGCGCCGGCCGTCCTGAACCTGGACATTGTTCGCGATGAGTTCATGGTCGGGGCTGGCGGACAGCCAGGTTGCCAGCAGTCGCTCGAAGTGCTGGCCGAGACGAAAGTGATGTGGATGCGGTGGCGCAGGCAGCTTGAGTGCGCGGCCAGGCAGCGCGAGCCCGGCGCACCATGCGTCGGACGACATGAGTGGCTGGCTTGCGAGACACCAGTCGAGATCGCGCGCGAGGCGGTCTTCGGTTTGCATCCGGTGATTATAGCGCTCGCAAGATAGTATGATTTGCACTCACGAGAGGAGGAGCTCTATGAGTATCCGCGCCGCGATCCTGCGATTCGTCATCCGGCGAACCATGAAGAAGCAGTTTGCCAACATCGGCGATGTGGTGGCATTTCGGGAACGCATGGCGGCATCCGGGAACATGATGCCGGACCCGCCGGACAACGTCAGCGTGGTACCGGTAACGGCGGCGGGTGTTCCATGTGAATGGATCACAACCGATGCGACCGACCAGAACAAGGTTCTCGTTTACCTGCACGGCGGCGGTTACGTCTTTGGTGGCCCGGACAGCCATCGGGATGTCGGCTGGCGCCTGGCGGAAGGCGCTCGAATGCGCGTACTCATGGTCGATTACCGGCTCGCGCCGGAAAATCCCTTTCCCGCGGCGGTCGAAGACGCTACCGACTGCTATCGTTGGCTCCTTGACGAGGGGTTCAAGCCATCGAACATTGCAATCGGTGGCGACTCGGCGGGCGGTGGATTGACCGTCGCCACGTTGGTCAACCTGCGCAACCTGGGTATGCCGATGCCGTCGGCCGCCATCCTGCTTTCACCGTGGACTGACCTTTCCGTTTCTGGTGACAGTGTCCTGCAGAACGCCGATGCCGACCCGATGCTGTCCCGTGCCGCACTGGAGACGATGGCGAGCCACTACCTAGGGGATCGCGACAGGCGCGCGCCGCTTGCGTCGCCGCTCTTTGCAGACCTCAGGGGACTCCCGCCGATGCTGGTTCAGGTCGGTAGCACCGAAGTGCTCCTCTCCGATGCCGAGCGACTGACCGCAAGGGTGCGCGAGGCCGGTGGGGAGGCGGAACTCGAGGTGTGGCCCAATATGCCTCATGTATTCCAGGTGTTCGCGTCCCGGTTGCCGGAAGGCAAGCAGGCGATCGGAAAGCTCAGCGACTTTCTCGTTAATCGAACCTGAGACCGAACCACGCGCAAAGAGACTTAAGGGCGTCTATGCAGCGATACCCGATTGCCAAGGACCTCGTGCTGGTCGGCGGTGGTCACAGTCATGTGATCGTCCTCTGGATGCTGGCGATGAAACCCGTGGCCGGCCTGCGCGTCACGTTGGTCAGTCCCGACGTGCGTTCGGCATACTCAGGCATGTTGCCGGGGGTGGTGGCGGGGCACTACACGGCCGATGACATCCATATCGAACTCGGTCCCCTGTGCCGCCTCGCCGGCGCTCGCCTGATCGTCGCAAGGGCAACCGGTATCGACCCCGTCAGGCAGACGGTGCAACTCGCCGGGCGTCCGGATATCGATTACGACGTATTGTCGATCGATGTCGGTATTACGCCTGCGATGAGTGATATCGAAGGCGATACGCGCGCAATCATCGCGGTAAAGCCGATCAACGGTTTTCTCGACAAGTTCGATCGTTTTATCGATCGCGTTCGCAGCGATCGCATCCGACACGTTGCCATAGTTGGTGCGGGTGCCGGTGGCGTCGAACTCTGTCTCGCCGTGCATCACCGGCTCCAGCTCGAGCAGAGGGGACGGCAGGCTCAGGTTCACCTTGTTGCGGATGAAAAAGGCGTCCTGCCGGAGTTTCCGGCTGCGATCCGGGACAGCTTCTCAAGGCACATTGCCGCGAGAAACATCGAGATTCATGAAAACTTCCGTGTTGCCGGTATCGAGGGGCGATCGCTGGTTTCGACCGACGATGGGCGACTCGCGTTCGATGACGTATTTCTCGTAACGCGTGCGGCACCGCACGGGTGGCTTGCCGA
>JAGRIN010000444.1 GCA_020443245.1 Pseudomonadales bacterium | reverse complement strand
ACGGAAGACGCCGCCGCTGCCGACACGGAAAGCGTCGGGGGCGCGCTCACACTGGACTCGCCAACGCCGAGTTCATCTGACAACCTCGCGAGCAATGCGTCTATGTCGATCGGTTTCGGCAGGTAGCCGGAATATCCGGCGGCGATGCACTGCGCCTCGATCCCTTTCATCGCATGCGCCGTCAGCGCGATCACGGGTTTGGCGAATCCGGATTCACGCATTTTGCCCACCGCGGTATAGCCATCCATTACCGGCATCTGCACGTCCATCAGTACGATGTCGAAGTCCGACGCATCGAGGCAATCCAGCGCTTCCTGGCCATTGGTTGCCGTGTCGACATCAAGGCCGACCTCACCCAGTACGAGTTCCAGCAGCATCCGGTTTTCCGTGCCGTCGTCCACGACGAGCACCCGGCGCGATGGGAACTTCCATTCGCGGGTCTCCGCAGTCGCCTGCTCAAGAATTTCCTCACCCAGTTCATCGGGCGGCAACGATCGAACACCCGCGATCTCTCCAGTCGCCACACGCAGCGAAAAGGTACTGCCTTCGCCGGGCACGCTCGAAACCAGGATGTCCCCGCCCATCGCGATCGCGAAACCCTTGCTGATCGGCAAGCCGAGCCCCGTACCGCCGAACTTGCGCGTGATGGATGAGTCGGCCTGCACGAAGGATTCGAAGACCTTTTCGGCCTGCGCTTCGGTCATCCCTGTGCCGGTGTCTGTGACATCGACCACGAACTGCGGCGCCTCACCAGACTGATCGAGGTGCGAGACGATCGTGACGCTACCTTCGTCGGTGAACTTGATCGCATTGCCGACGAGGTTGGTCACGATTTGTCGAAGCTTGCCCGGATCGGTGAAGATGAACTCGGGATGGTCACCCTCGGGTTCGTAGGTCAAGACGATGCCTTTCTCTTCCGCCTTGACCTGCATGATCTGGACGACTTCACGGATGACCTGGTATGGCCGGGTCTCGATGGATTCGACTTCGATCTTGCCTGCTTCGACTTTCGAGAGATCCAGGATGTCGTTGATCAGGGCAAGCAAGTGTTCGCCGCTTCTTGAAATCGTGTTGAGGTACTTCGACACCTCGTCCGGATTCTTGCTGTAACCGCGACGGAGCACATCGGTAAAGCCGAGGATCGCGTTCATCGGCGTGCGGATCTCATGGCTCATGTTCGCGAGGAACTGGCTCTTTGACTGGTTCGCGGCTTCGGCTTCCAGTTTCGATTGCTGCAGCTCGATCTCTTTCTGTTCGAGCTCCGTCACGTCATCGAAACTGACCAGCACACCGCCGACCTTCTTGTCGTCGACG
The DNA here is from genome assembly GCA_020443245.1 of Pseudomonadales bacterium. Classification (GTDB taxonomy): domain Bacteria; phylum Pseudomonadota; class Gammaproteobacteria; order Pseudomonadales; family Azotimanducaceae; genus JANQJA01. Next base: position 922 of record JAGRIN010000444.1, on the reverse strand, counting down.
AACACGGGCGAACAGTTGGTCATGAACGTCCAGCCCTGCGTCTCGTCCACCTTCAGTTTCACGCGACGGCCCATCTGCGCGGACGCCTGTGACACTGCGCTGGCCCACGGCGTCTCATCCGTACCCAGTGGTTCGCCGCCTTCACTCGCCCACCCGAACTCCTCGGCCGATCGCCCGATCAGTTCAAGGGGGCTCGCGCCCACATAGCGGGCGAAGGCCTCGTTGGCCAGCATGATGTTCTGCTTCGTGTCCAGGACGAGCAGCCCCTCGGCCATGGTGTCGAGCGCGGAACGAACGCGCCCCGGTATCGCCTGCGAAGGGTCGAGTTGCTTCAGCATCGTACGAAGGTAGAAGAAGAACACGAACGCGCTGACCACTGAAACGAATGCAACAAGCTGGAACACGGGATGATGCAGGTAGTCCATCCAGGACCCCGAGCCGACAGCGCGATAACGCATCTCGAGCTGGCCCCATTCGGTCTCGCCTTCCCAGATCGGCACCTTGAACTGGTTGGGCAGTTCGACATCACTGATCCATTCGGATTCATGGTCTGCCCCGACCGAGAATACGAGGGTGCCGCTACGACGCCGGATCGCCGCTGACAGCAAGTCGTCGTCGCGATCGACGATGATGCGCAACGTGTTTTCGAGCCGGCGCAAATCGCCGCGCGTCATGTATATCGAGCTGCTGACGGCAAGTGCTTCTGCCAGTTTGGCCCTGCCCTCGCCTTCGATGATCCGCTGGTCCGGTAACAGTCCGATGACCGAAGCCGTCAGCAGGATGCTAAGCAGAATGCCGGCCTGCCCGATTGCAATGCGAAAGGTCGCACCCTGCCCACTGAAGAAGCGGCGGATCACCTGGCTTCTCCTTCGCCGCCTTCTGTGGCATTACCCCGGGCTTCGCTATCCTGCTCCGGCGCCGG
>JAGRIN010000443.1 GCA_020443245.1 Pseudomonadales bacterium | reverse complement strand
AATGACCTTGAATCCGGCCGAGGCAAGACGCGTGATTTCTGCCTGCCAGTGCGCCATTGCGGCTGCATCCATCTCACAGAGCTCGAACACGGTCTCGGGAGCCCCCTTCGTATAGGCGAGCAGCACGTCGTCGCGGTCACCGCGATAGACATTCGTCTCGCGTTTGCGATCCTCGGTGAAGGGAAAGCTCCGAGCGAGGCGTGTCAGCGGTGGAGACGATGCACGTCGCAGGATGGCGGAGTCGAGTGGATCTCCGCTTTCTTGTCGAGAGGCGAGAGCACCGGCCTCGATGACGGATTCAGGACGCGAACCGACATCCGGCAGAGCCTCATGGAGTTGGACCAATCCTGCGGTGATGGTACCGGTCTTGTCAGTGCAGATCGTGGTGACGCGGCCGATGTTCTCGACCACCACGGCTCTTCGCACCAGCGCGTGGCGTCGCGCCAGTCGGTAGACACCGACCCCGAGAAAAACGGTGAACACGACCGGGAACTCTTCCGGCAATGCAGCCACCGCCAGCGTCAGTGCGCTTTGCAAGGCGTCAACGAAGCCGAATCCCTGATACAAACGAACCCCGGCGAGGAGCAGGCACAAGCCGATGGCAGCAATGACAAGGACCCCGACAAGCCTGCCTATCGCGGATTGTAGTGGCGTCATTTCGTGCGCCTCGAAAAGCGCCGCGCGTACGATTTCGCCGTATTGTGTCTGTGCCCCGGTATTGACGATGCGAACCACCGCCTCGCCGGTAAGCAGTCGCGTGCCGGCCTGCACCCAGTGCTCGTCGTCGATGACGACGCCATCCGGTTCGATCGTTGGCCTGTCGATGAGAGACTTCTGGACGGGCCACGATTCTCCGGTCAACGCCGATTCGTCGACTTGCAGATGCTCCCCCTGCAGGACGATTCCGTCCGCGGCAAACATCTCCGACGGTCCGACGATCACGAGATCGCCGGGCACAACGTCGCTGGTTGCGATCGTCGACTCGGCATTGTCGCGCCGGACCCTGGCAGTGGTCGCGAGGCTCCCTGCAAGGCCCGCCGTAGAGGCCTGGGTCCTCCGGTGAAGGTAGAGATCCATCCCGACGATGGGCAGGATCGCGGCGAGCAGCACGTTCGCTTCTGCTGTGTCCCCGACGTAATAGAAGAGTCCGGCGGTCGCAACGAGAAACCAGGCCATCGGGTCGCGTGCTGTGGTGCCGAACACGTCACGCCAGTCGAGCCTGCTCTCCTTCACGATGTCGTTGGCACCGTACCGCGCGCGCCGGGCAGAGACCTCGGTGGTCGTCAGTCCCCGCGAGTCTTGCAGCAGTCCCTCGATTCGCTCTTGTGGCAGGGTCCGGCGCACCTGTTTTGCCTCCGGGGAATTTGATTGCAGCAGTGTAGCCTATTCGTGTTTTGTCGCGCTGTGATGATTCTGGTCAAACAAACCAAACCGGAGCGAAGGCTATAATTTTCAATGTTTTCAATTCGGTCTCGTCAAGAGCGAGTGGTGGTTGGCATGGAAAGATATCGGTTCAGTTCGTTTTCGATCGGCATGCACTGGCTCATGCTGCTACTCATCGCCGCCGTCTACACCTGCATAGAGATACGCGGATATTTTCCCCGCGGCAGCGATACCCGCGAACTCGTCAAGACGTGGCACTACATGCTCGGGCTCTCCGTCTTCCTGCTGGTCTGGGTGCGTCTCGCTGCACTGGCTGTGCTCCGAAGACCTGCGATGGACGATCTGCCCAGGTGGCAGCAGGTTTCGAGCAAGGCCGTCCATGTCGCGCTCTACGCGCTCATGATCGGGATGCCGATGCTCGGCTGGGTGATCCTGAGCGCAGATGGAAAGGTGATCCCGTTCTTCGGTCTCGAACTGCCGCCACTGATTGCCCCGAATGACGCCATCGTTCACGATCTGGAAGAAATTCACGAGACGATCGGGAATGTCGGCTACTTCCTGATAGGCCTGCATGCCGCGGCCGCCCTGTTTCACCACTACATCCTGGGGGACCGCGTACTCGCGGGTATGCTGCCCTGGCGACTTCGTTAGCATTCCGGCCCTGACCCGTTACACTTCGGGTCAGGATGAATGCAGGAGGACACTGGCATGACGGTAGAAGTCAACGGTATCGCGCATATCCAGATTACCGTGAACGATCCGGCCCGCAGCCTGCCGTTCTGGGAAGCGCTGTGCCACTTCCTGCAAATGCAGACGCTCATCAAGAGTGACGATACCGTCTATTGCATAGGCTCTCGAACC
>JAGRIN010000442.1 GCA_020443245.1 Pseudomonadales bacterium | reverse complement strand
ACTTCGATTACCTGGCCAGCCTGGACGACCTGATCGTCTTTATGGACGAGGCGCATCGCTACTATGCGAGCGCCGGCGCGAAGGCGATCAATGACCTTTCGCCGGTACTGGGCATCGAACTGACCGCGACGCCGAAAACAACAGGCGCACGGCCGCGGGACTTCACGAACATCGTCTATCACTATCCGCTGGCGCAGGCTTTGCAGGACGGTTACGTGAAGGTGCCTGCCGTTGCGACCCGCCGGGATTTCGATCCGTCCCGGTATGCCAGCGAGGAACTCGAGAAGATCAAGCTCGAGGACGGTATTCATCATCATGAGTACGTCAAGGCGGAACTCGAAAGCTATGCCCGCAACCACAACGCGCGACGCGTCAAGCCCTTCATGCTGGTCGTGGCCCAGGACACAAGGCATGCGGGTGAGCTCAAGCAACTGGTCGAGACCGTGTTCGAGGGCCGCTACAAGGACAAAGTGATCGAGGTGCATTCGAACCAGGGCGCGGAAGAGTCCGATGATGCGATGAAACGATTGCTGGCTGTCGAGACCGATGATCACACCGAGGTCGTGATCCACGTCAACAAGCTGAAAGAGGGCTGGGATGTCACCAACCTCTACACGATCGTGCCGCTCCGGGCGTCAGCCTCGGAGATACTTACCGAACAAACCATCGGTCGTGGGCTCAGGCTTCCCTATGGCACCCGGACCGGCGTCGAGGCCGTGGACCGTCTCACCATCGTCGCCCATGACCGCTTTCAGGCAATCATCGACCAGGCCAACGATGCCGAATCGATCATCAAGAAGACCGTCTACATTGGCGATGACGGTGAAGACGGCATTCCCATGAATCGTCCCGCGGTCTTCACTGCCCCGCCTGTCGGCGAACTGGAAAGCATTGGAAGTCCGATCACGCGCAACGATGCACCATTCGACGATGGCGTCCGCCAGACCCCGGCACTCGACGAAAATCGAAGGCGAATTGCGACGATCGCCCTGCGAGTCGCGCAGGACGAGGCGCCGAGACTCAACACCGCGCGGGATTACGTCGCGACCGAGACGCGCGCCAAGATTACGGCGCGCGTCGAACGCGATGCGCGTGCATTGATGCCGCAGCAGGGCTCGCTCGAAGGCATGGAAGCCGCCGACTTCATTTCTGATGAAGACATCGCAAACATTGTCGATTCCGTCACGTCGCGTCTTGCCGAGACCACCATCGACATTCCGCAGATCACGATCCTGCCGACACGGGAAGTCAATTATGGCTTCAACGACTTCGATCTCGAGGACCTTGCCCGGCAGAAGCTGCAACCGGTCGATCAGGAGATACTGGTCCGCCATCTCGATGACAACAGGACGCATGTCATCCAGCGTGGCGAGCGCATGGGATCGGAGGCGCGCCCGGAGGATTACATCGTTCGATCCCTCATGGATATCGATGCGATCGATTATGACGAGCATGCCGCGTTTCTCTACAAACTCGCGTCCCAGTACGTCGCGCATCTGAAGACGTATCTTGACGACAGCGGCGTCGAAAACGTGCTGATCCATTGGCAGCAGACGATTCGGGACTTCATCTTCGCGCAGATGAAAGCGCACATGTGGACCACGCCAACAGACTACACCGGCAAGGTGACGCAGGGCTTTCAGGTGCTGAAACCGGCGACATTCACCGGCATCGAGGTCGTCGATTTTCGGCAGACGCCCGCCGCTGGAAAGCGCGTACATGACCTCGTCTTCAGCGGTTTTCGCAAGTGTTGTTTCCCGCTCCAGAAGTTCGATTCTGTTGAGGGAGAACTGCGTCTTGCGCAGGTACTCGAAGACGACGGCGATGTCCTGCGCTGGATGAAACCCGCCCCCGGGCAGTTTCGCATCGAGTACCAGGACAGTCGCCAGTACGAGCCGGACTTCGTCGTCGAGATCGCTGAGCAATACCTCATGATCGAGCCCAAGCGCGCGAGCCAGATCGACGCAGAGGACACGCAGCAGAAGCGAAAGGCAGCGGAGCGGTGGTGCCAGTTTGCAAACCAGGCAGCAGCGGATACCGGGGCGAAGCCCTGGCAATACGTACTGGTGCCGCACGACGAGATCGTTGTCGGCCGCTCGGTCAAGTTTCTCACCGACCGGTTCGGCAGCCGTTGATTCGGAGTCGATCGCATGCCGTCTTATCGCGATACAGGCAATCAGGACCCCCGCGAGTTGCTTGCGCTCCGGCGTGAGAATCCCGCCTGGCAGTTACTC
>JAGRIN010000441.1 GCA_020443245.1 Pseudomonadales bacterium | reverse complement strand
ACGCCATCACCAGGGCATCGACATGCCCGATCCATGAGCCGGTCTGGATGGCACTCCCGCCTTCCAGGACCAGAACCAGCTTGTTGGCGGATTCCGCTGTCCTGTGTATCAGGTCGAGCTGGTGATCAGGCAATTGTAGTGAAGCACGGTCGCCGCCGCGTGCGAGGTTGCTGCCTTCAGCCTCCTGTTGCGCCGTGGGGATGAATTCGCCTTCCTCGCGATAAGTCAGCCCGGCGATGAGAATCGTGATGTCATACTCTCCGAGTGCGGTCAGGTCATCGTCGGATCTGAAATACGCGAGCGTGGATTGTGTTGCCCGGGCTTCGATACCCTTACGCGGCGTGATGACTTCAGTGGAGGTAACAAAGCTGCTGCCGCGGTCACCCAGGTTCTCCCAGTCCGCGAGGTCGCCGACGATCGCGATCTTCTGCGCCGCTGTGTCGCGCAAGGGCAGGGTGGCGTCATTCTTGAGGAGCACCATGGATTTCTCCGAGGCCTCACGCGCGAGCGCGAGGTGCTCCGCGGACTCGACAACGCTGGCCGGCGGGACATCCATCTCCGCCAGGCGCCAGGCGATCTTCTGGTGAATGGCGTGGCCGGCAGCGCGCGTAATGGCGTCTTCCGACAGTTCGCCGTTCTGGATGGCATTCACGAGATTCTCGTCGGTAAAGCGGTAGGCAGCAGGCATCTCCATATCGAGCCCGGCGTTGATGGCCGGCGCATCGGAACGCGTGCCAAGGAACCAGTCGGATTCGACAAAGCCTTTGAATCCCCATTGGTCGCGCAGGATGTTTGTGAGGAGTTCTTCGTTCTCGCCACAATAGACGCCGTTGACCTTGTTGTAGGCGCTCATGATCGAGGCCGCGCCCCCTTCGATGACGCAGCGCCGGAAGTGTCGCAGGTAGACCTCGTGAAGCACTCGCGGGGTCGCGTTCGCTGACATTTCAAAGCGGGTGAACTCGACGTTGTTCAGCGCAAAATGCTTGGGGCTTGTCAGCACATGGTTTTGTGCACCGCTGATAAATGCCACACCCATCGCGCCGGTGTGGAACGTATCTTCGGAATACGTTTCCTGGGCGCGGCCCCAGCCCGGGTGACGAAGCAGGTTGATCGTCGGGGCCAGCACGACGTTACCACCCTTGGCGGCGACTTCGAGGCCGATGGCGAGACCGACCCTGCGTTCGAGGTCGACGTCGAATGTCGCTGCGCGGGCGATCGCCACCGGGAATGCCGTGGCTTTGCCGGCGCGTGCACCGCGCGGGCCGTCAACCATTTTGTACACCGGGATGCCGAGCGCCTCATCGCCGCCGGCGTAATAGAAACCATCGATGGGCGAGGCCTGCGTACCGCGAATTTCGTTGAACTTCTGTGCGAGCGTCATCCCCGACAGCAATTGCTGCACTGCAGCGTCGACAATGTCGTGATCGATGGAGAGGGCCTTGTTGCCTTCGTGGATTGCGTCGTCGTCGAATGCGCGGATCTTGTCGGTCACTCTGGTGTTTCCTCACTGTTGTGCCGGGAATATAGCACCGTGATAATGTCCCGAACAAAGTGAAGGGGTAGGTAATGAGCTACAACTGGAATTACGGGGACATTCTCGATGCGGTTGCGACGGTGGTGCCGCCGGATCGACCCGCATTGATCCATGGCGATCGCGTGATCAACTGGCGTGAGTTTACCGCGCGCTCGAACAACCTGGCGCGCAACCTGCTGGAAGGCGGGGCAAAGCCGGGCGACAAGATCGCGTTCTATATGCGCAATTGTCCCGAATACCCGGAAGGGCTCGCTGCGGGTTTCAAGGCCCGGCTGACACACGTCAACGTGAACTATCGGTATGTCGAGGACGAACTGTTGTACCTGCTGGACAATGCCGATGCGACGGTGTGTATCTACCAGGCAGAGTTCGGCCCGCAGGTCTCCCACATTCGCGACCGTTTGCCGCTCGTTACGCAGTGGATCGAAGTGGACGACGGTTATCCCGGCCTCGAGGATTCGATCCGCTACGAAGAAATTGCGAGTCGTGGGAACGGCGATCCACTCGACATCGAGCGTTCGACGGACGACATGCTCTTCATCTACACGGGCGGCACCACCGGGATGCCGAAGGGCGTGATGTGGCGCCACTATGACCTGTGGAATGTGATGGGCGCCGGTGGCAATCCGCGTGCCGGTATTCCGCCGTGCGAGGATATCGACGAACACCTTTCGCGAATCCAGGCTGCGCCGATGGCGCCGGTGAACATGCCCCTGCCACCCATCATGCACGGCAC
>JAGRIN010000440.1 GCA_020443245.1 Pseudomonadales bacterium | reverse complement strand
CTTTCACGTCGAAGCACCATTTGCAGGAATTGCGTCTCGCCCAGGCTGCTCACTTGCGAGTGGCTGCCCACGATGCGCTCGGTCAGCGTTGTGCCGGTCCGGGGAAGTCCAACGATGAAGATCGGCGTCTTGTCTGCGGTTTCGCTCGAGCTGCCGCTTTGCAGCCAGTCGGCGGAACAGGTTTCGATGATCGTATCGATGAGTGTGATGTCGTCTGCCACGTCATAGCTCGCGACACTCGTCACGGCATCGCCGCCCATCTTGTAGTACTCGAATGCCTCGTCCCAGTCGCCCAGGTCTTCGAGTTCCTTGCCGATGGCGAAGTACATGAAGATGTTCTTGTCGGGCGTGTCATGGCTGCTCGCAAGTACGGCCTTCATCTGGTTGACGTGTTCGTAGTCGGTTGCTTTCTCAAGGCGAGCGAGTTGCCAGTGATTGCGGCGATGTCCCGGAAACCTCGCCAGCAGCTTCTGGTAGATCTCCCTGGCTTCCTTGATCTTGCCGAGGTACACGCCGCACGCGGCAAGATTCGCCTGGAAGAGATCGACCCCTTCCTGCAATTCATTTGCACGTACGTAAAGCGGCCAGGCCTTCTGGGGCATGCCCACATCGCAATACGTCGTGCCGGCGAGGTCGAGGTACATCGGGCTGTTCATGAGCCGTGACTCGTAACGTTCGAGCATCGCGACGGTGTCGCCATTGCGCCGCTGTATCGAATACTGGTTCGCGAGTTCGACCGCTGCATCGTATCGACTCTCGTCGAGCGACAGCGCTTTCTCGAACGCCTCCACGGCACGCGCGGGACGTTGGGACACCTTCTGGATGAGACCGGCGAGAAAATAGCCTTCGGCATTGTCTGGCGCGCGCCGCATGAGTTCACCGGCACAGGCATCGACCATGGGCCAGTTCTGCTGTTCGACCGCGCGTCTCGCCGCGTGGCTGAGTTGCTGGATGTCAGGATTTGTCATTCGACCTTTGTTTTTTCGTGTATTTCGTTGCGACTGCAGACGTTATTGTTATCGAATCGGCGCTGCTATACTAGGCTTCTTCCAGTGAATACGCTTACCCCCCGACAGGCCAATGACTGATTCGAGAGATCGCGACGCTGCGAGTTGGGAAGCATACTGGCGAGGTGCGGGAGAGTCGAACGCCGGCGATGTCGGTGGTGTGAACCAACCGGCAGTCGATGCATTCTGGTTGGGTCATCTGCCCGATGCGCTGCCTGCAGCGAGGCAGCAGCCGCGAATTCTCGATATCGCGACAGGAAACGGGGCCATGATCGCGAAGATCCTGGCTTCAATGGCTGGCCGGGATCCGCAGATTGAGTGCGTGGATGTCTCCCCGTCGGCGATCGACGCGGTATCTGCCCGATTTCCCTTTGTCTCCGGCAAGGTCGGCGATGTCTCTCGATTGCCATACGACGATGGCGCGTTCGATCTCGTCGTGAGCCAGTTTGGCCTCGAGTACGCGGGCGAGAACGCGTTTCGCGAAGCCGCGCGCGTTGTTGCACCGGGCGGGCGCCTGGCACTGGTTGTCCATATCCAGGAAGGCGCCGTTTACCGTGAATGCCGGGACAATCTCGACGCGCTGCAGCGCCTGCGCGCATCGAACTTCATCACACTGGCGAGGCAGATGTTCGAGGAGGCGTTCACGGCGCGTACCGGTGGGAGCCGAGAGGCCTACGAGTCCGCCGCGCGTCAGTTGCAGCCTGCAATTGAAGAACTCGATGGCATTATGTCGGAGTACGGGACTGCGGTTGCCGACAACACCATCTCCCAACTATACGACGGCGTTCGGCGCATCCATGAGCGTATCGTTCACTATGATGCGAACGAAGTGCTGACATGGCTTGCGCGCATGAACGAGGAGGTCGACACGTTCATCTACCGCATGTCCTCGATGCTGGGTTCCGCGATCGACGAGGCGGGGTTCGAAGAAATCTGCGCCGTCCTCCGCGATGGGGACCTTTTCCTCGAGCAGACCAAGCCGCTTGTGCCGGCGACCGAAGAATTGCCTGTTGCCTGGCTCATTGTTGCCGGACGACGCGATGATGCGAGCCATCAAGGTGAGGCGTCGCCGTCGCAGCGGGCAGAACCCGCTGTCGGGGAAGATGTGCGCCTGTGGGTCGCCGACGAGAAGAAGCGTGCGATCGATGATTTGATGGCGGGTGATCGGATTGATGATGAATTTTTCGAGGTCGATGTCGAGGCCGCGCTGCCGTTCAAGGCGCTCATCGGTTCGATCCGTCGGCCACGTGACACTGAACGGTCACAGTGGTTTGTGACGTACG
>JAGRIN010000439.1 GCA_020443245.1 Pseudomonadales bacterium | reverse complement strand
GAGTCCGGGACCGACATTGGTGAGCGCAGTGGCCGCAGCGGAGAAGCTGGTCACAAGGTCGAGTCCCATGGCGGCGAGCGCAATCGTGCAGGCAGCGAGCGCCATGAAGAACAGGAATGAGAATGCGACGGCGGACGTGACGATGTCGTCCGGCAAAGGCCTGCCGTTGTATTTTTTGGCGACCACCACGTGAGGGTGAATGAGTTTGGTCAGGTGGTCCTGCAGGAACATGAAGCAGAGCTGGAAACGAAAGATCTTCATGCCACCTGCCGTCGACCCGGAACAACCACCGACCATCGTCAGAAACAGGAACATGGCAATGGCAAAGCTGCCCCAGAGCGTGTAGTCCTCGCTCGCGTAGCCTGTGGTCGTCACGATCGAGGTCACATTGAACGCGGCTCGCGTAATCGCCTGGAGAAACGACATGTCCTGCGTCACAACGAGATAGCCACCGATGACAAGTGACGCAACCGACAGGAACTTCACGTAGCCCATGACCTGCTCGTCCTTGAATACGGAGATCTCTCCATCCGACAGAAACCGCGCATAGAGCAGGAAGGGGACGCCGCCAGCCGCCATGAAGACCGTCGATATCCAAAGGATGACGAGCGAATCGAATTGCCCCATCGACGCATCCGAGGTCGAGAACCCGCCGGTGGATATCGTCGTGGCCGCATGGTTGATCGCATCGAACCAGTCCATGCCAGCCACCCAATAGGCAAAGCCGCACAAGACGGAAAGGAGCACATAGGCGATCAGCAGCGCCTTGTAGATCTGTCGTGCGCGCGGCATCGCCTTTTCGGACCAGTCTGACGATTCCGTGCGAAAAAGCCGCATGCCGCCGACCTTGAGCAGCGGCAGCACGGCCGCTGCCATGGCGATGATCCCGATACCGCCCAGCCACTGGAGCACCGAGCGCCAGAACAGTATGACCTCCGGCATCGTGTCCAGCCCGACCAGCACCGTCGAACCGGTTGTGGTGATACCGGAGACCGACTCAAAAACACTGTCGACAAATCCAAGTTCGCCACTCAGGAAGAACGGAAGCGCGCCGAACAACGGCACAACGGTCCAGCTTGTGACAGTGATGAGGAAGATCTGGCGATAAGTCGTGTGGGTCCCGGGATCGATCCGGCCCAGCACCAGCGGGACAAGGCCGGCGCCACCGGTGATGACTGCCGCAAACAATAGCGGTGCGCCTTGCCCGTTGAACGGATGGTGCACGACCGCCATCGAGACGAGCATCATTCCCGCCATGGCAAGAAGCAGGTAGCCCACCACGAGCATCGCAGGACGAAACAGGCCGAACATTACTTGAGCGGGCCTTCTGGAGAAAAAGACGCGAGCTTGACCGCGGTTACCGTAAAGATTCCAGACCCGGTCCCGCTACAACCCGTAAATTTGGAGTAAATACCTGCCTCCCTGCCTCAGGACACCAGCAGGTAAATGATGGCGCCGTAGATCAGAACCTGGCTGCCGTAATAGAGCGTGGTGCTGTAGGCTTTGACCCGCTTCCCGAACAACCTGAACTTGTAGATTGTCCCGAATGCGCGATTGAGACCGCCAACCTTGTCTCCCGGCAGGTTCTTCGTTGTGGTCGCCGACATGACAAGGCGCGAAAAGCCGGTATTGATCCAATCGACGAACCGGGCCGTGACCGGACGTTTGACATCGAGGAACAGCACGATGCGATTGACGCCGGACTGGTTCTCCGCAAAGTGCAGGTAGGTCTCATCGAACATCACCGCCTCACCGTCACGCCAGGCATATCGCTGTCCGTCCACCTCGATGAAGCAGGCATCGGAATTCGGCGTCACGAGGCCCAGGTGGTATCGGAGCGAGCCGGCATACGGGTCGCGATGCCTGACGAGCCTCGCACCAGGCGGCAACATGGCGAACATCGCGCCTTTTACCGAAGGAATTGCATCCAGCATCGCGACCGTTCTGGGACACATGTCTTCCGCCGACCTGAGGTTTGCGCCATACCATTTCAGGTAGAAGCGCTTCCAACCGGTCTTGAAAAACGAGTTGAAACCGATGTCGTCGAGATCCTCGGATGCCCTGATCGCATGCTGGTTGTCGAGGCCCAGCGCCTCGTCACGAATCGTATGCCAGTTATCCTGGATGGGCTTCAATTCCGGAAATGCCGCAACGTCGACATAGGGCGTTGTCCTGACGGCTGAAAAGGCGTAGAAGAGGCAATTCAACGGTCCAAAGAAATTCGAGTGGTCCGTCAGCAGGCGGGAAAACCTTTCGTGGCGCACAACACCACGGGTCTGCACGTAGAACGCG
>JAGRIN010000042.1 GCA_020443245.1 Pseudomonadales bacterium | reverse complement strand
GAAAGCGGTGATGGATTGTCGCGGGGGCGGTGACGCGCTGAAAAAGCAGGCCATCTCCTACCTCTTCTAAATTCTGCCGTCCACGGTTCCCCGAGGCGCCGCGTCATTTATCATGAGCGCTCGCTACAACTCCGAGGAACCGAGGGATGGCCAACCAGCATTGGGAGAACCCGGAAGTCACCGGCTACGGTCGCCTGCCCATGCGGGCGACCTTCGAGCACTTCAGGACACTGGAAACCGCGAGGCGGGGAGCCGCCGATCGCCTTGACCTGAACGGTACGTGGGCGTTTGCACGCTTTCCCCATCCCGACCGGGTACCCGCAGACTGGCTCTCGCCCGATACGACAATACGCTGGGGCGACATGACGGTGCCGGGTCTCTGGACACGCCAGGGCAACACGCCTGATCGCCCGATCTACACCAACGTCATCATTCCATTCCATGCCGAGCCACCGCTGACACCGTCCGAAAATCCCGTCGGCCTCTACAGGCGCACCTTCTTCGTGCCGCCCGCGCACGAGAACCGTCGCCTCGTCTTGTCGGTCGGCGGCGTCGAATCCGCTTACTATGTTTACGTCAACGGCAAAGAAGCGGGCTTCGCCAAGGATTCACGGTTACCCAGCGAGTTCGACGTCACTCACCTGATAGTGCCTGGCGAGAACCAGGTGGCGTTCAAGGTGATGAGATGGAGCGATGCGACGTATATCGAAGACCAGGACCAATGGTGGCACGCGGGCATTCATCGCGACGTATTCCTGTACTCCACAGGGCCGGTCTATCTCCGCGACGTATTCTGTCGCGCCGACTTCGAACCCGTCGGCGGAACGGGAAAGCTCGACATCACGGTACGCCTCGGAGAGGAGAACCGCGGCGCGATCAATCATTCGGTCGAAGTCACACTCCTCGGACCGAACCAGGAGCAAGTTGCCGAACCACAGTCGCAGAGCGTCACAAAGCCCGGATACATGCCCGTCGTCGGCAAGGGGCCGACCCTGTCGTTCGAGGTGGAGCCGGGCGAGGTATCTCCCTGGAGCGCGGAAGTTCCGACACGGTACACGCTCCTCGTTTCATTACGCGACCCCCAGGGAGAAATACTCGAATGTACACGCATCCACACGGGTTTCAGGCGCGTGCAAATCGAAAACCGCGAACTGCTGGTCAACGGCAAGGCCGTCCTGATCAAAGGCGTGAATCGACACGACCATTCTGACGAGACCGGCAAGGTGCTGGACGAAACGCTGATGCGACTCGACATCGAAACGATGAAGCGCCACAACATCAATGCCGTGCGCACCAGCCACTACCCGAACGATCCGTTGTTCTACGACCTGTGCGACGAATACGGTCTGTACGTTGTCGATGAATGTAATGTCGAAGCGCATCATCATTACCAGCAACTCGGCACCGACCCGGCCTGGGCAATCGCCTTCATGGCTCGCCTGGTTCGCATGGTCGAACGGGACAAGAACCACCCGTCGATCATCATGTGGAGCATGGGTAACGAAACCGGCTTCGGGCCGCACCATGCAGCCATGGCAGCCTGGGCGCGCGAGTATGATCCATCGCGCCCGATCCACAACGAGAATGCGATCTGCGAGCAGGCCGTCAGGCAGATGTGGGACGAAAACCCGCACGGTACCGATGTTGTCTGTCCGATGTATCCCTCAGTCGACGACATCATCACCTTCGCGAAGTCCGGCACGGACCCCCGTCCGCTTATCATGTGCGAGTTTGCCCATGCGATGGGAAACAGCTGCGGCAACCTGAAGGAGTACTGGGATGCCGTCGAACACTACAAGGGACTGCAGGGCGGATTTATCTGGGAGTGGCTCGACCACGGCCTGAAAGAGGCCGCGAACGGCATCCCCTACTGGGCTTACGGCGGAGACTACGGCGAGAGAGTCCACGACGCCAACTTCGTCTGCGATGGACTCTGCTTCCCTGATCGCACGCCACACACCTCACTCATCGAGTACAAGAAGCTCATCCAGCCGATCGCAGTGACCCGCGTACGCGGCAATACGTTCCGGTTTCACAACAAACAATGGTTCAGCGGGCTCGACGCGTATCGATGCTCGTGGGAACTACTGGAAAATGGCGAAACCTGCGAGCAGGGCAACCTCACGTTACCGGACATCGCGCCACAACAAACCGCCGACCTCACCATCGACTACGAAAGACCCAGGTTGTCCGCCGGGGCCGAACTCTCGATTGTGTTCACGTTCACGCTAGCCAGTGCGACATCGTGGGCACCTGAAGGACACGTCGTCGCCTGGGAACAGGTTCAACTGGGACAGCGCAGCGCCAAACGCACGCGCGCGCGATCGACGCACCGGAAACCGTCAGTGACCCAGCATCAGGGCGAACACGTCATCACCGCGGGAGACCTCGTTATCGGTTTCGATCAGCATGGGCGGAGCCGGCTCATGTTCGGTGGCAAGACCGTCTTCGAATCCGGCCCAACACCCAACGTCTGGCGTGCACCTACCGACAACGATGGCATCAAGTTTCAACGCGATCAGTCCGGCAAAGCGCTGGGCAGGTGGCAGGATCTGGGCATCGAGCAAGCGAAGCTGGAACTCGTCTCGCTCGACGTCGCGGAAGGGGAAAGCGACGTTCGCGTCGACGTCGTCGAACGGATCAGGCCGAACCGCGACGAGATACTCGTACGGACACAGTTCGATATTCAAAACGATACCGTCAGCATTGCCCATTCTTTCGACGTTCCGGAAGCGCTCGCCGACTTGCCGAGGCTCGGTGTGCGCTGCGAGACACCGCCCGGCTTCGAGCAGCTTTGCTGGTTTGGCAGGGGGCCGATGGAGACGTATGTGGATCGCAAGGCCTGCGGCGTCGTTCGCATTCACCGCGCAACCGTCAGCGCCCAGTACGTGCCCTATATCCTGCCGCAGGAGCACGGCAACCTTACCGACGTGCGCTGGATTCGACTGGACAGCCCGGAAGTCGGCGTCACCGTGCGCGCAGGGAGCCCTATCGAGGCTTCCGCCACGCACTATCCTGCAGAAATCCTGACACCGGCCCTCCACACCTACGAAGTGGCGCCGGCCGCACAGACCTGGCTGTGCCTCGACGTGATGCAACGCGGGTTGGGCGGGGCGAGTTGTGGCCCGGATACGCTTCCCCAATACCGCCTGGGATCAGGCGTTTTCTCGCTGCACTATACGGTCGACTTCAGCCGATTGACGCCGTGAACGACAACACCGCTTCGTTGAATGCTGCCGGCGCGTCAATGTTGGAGGCATGGCCGGCGGCCGGTATCACTACTTTCGTGGCGCCCGGAATCTTGGCAGACATGTAGTCGGTCGGCACGAGGAACGGCTTGTCTTCTTCGCCAACGAGCACAAGTGTGGGCACGGCGATCGACGTGAGCGACTGGATGATCCGGTCATCCACCTGCGCGAGCATGCCGCGTGCTGCGCGCGCCAGGCCCCCGGCAGACCGATGCGTGGATGTTCGAACTTCCCGGCCCTGCCCGAGCGCGGCGAGACCGTCCTTCTCAAACGCCTTCGCCCGTGCCTCGGCCGTATCGTTCCATCCTTGCCGCGCTTCGGCATTCTTGTAGCCGGGCCCGGTGTCGAACAGCATCAGCGCGTCGCAACGATCCGGGTATGCAAGATGAAACGCCAGAGTCATGTAGCCTCCAAGGGACAAGCCGCCGACGATGGCATGACCGACGCCCTCCTCGTCGAGAATCGCTGCCATATCCCCGACGGTGAGGGCTTCCGAGTACTGGGCAGGATCGTCGGGGCTGTCCGATAGTCCATGGCCGCGCATGTCCCAGATAACCAGATTGTGTCGCGCGGTCAACGCATCGACCTGCCCGGCCCACATTGCACTGGTCGCGCTGTATCCGTGACTGAGCAGGATCGTTGGCGACTCTCCCTGCGCCTTCGAAACGTGGTGCTCGTAGTAAATCGTGACGCCGTCGCGGTCAATGGTGGCCATGCCGAATCCTTTGGTCTGCTTTCACTCGAATATCGGTGAAAACCCGCACGCAAGTCAAACCTCGTCACGAAACAACTCGTCACAAAACAGCTCGTCACAAAACAAGGCGTCCCTGTCCAGGAAGCCTTAGAATGTCGCCATGAAAAAGATACTGGTCTGGGACCTGCCGGTCCGCGTATTTCACTGGGCGCTGCTGGTGCTCGTCGTTTTCTCTTTCGTGACAGGCACGCTGGGCGGCTTCACGATCATGGACTACCACATGTGGTCGGGGTACGCGATCCTGGCCCTCATACTGTTCAGGATCGGTTGGGGGTTCGTCGGGGGATCGAATGCGAGGTTCGCGAATTTTATCGCCTCGCCGGCGAGAACGATCCACTATGCACGGACGCTTCGCAGTGCGGGGCCGTCGGTGGGTCACAATCCGCTGGGCGCCCTCAGCATTGTTGCTTTACTGCTCTCACTCGCCGTTCAGGTCGCGACAGGGCTCTTTGCCAACGACGATATCCTGTTGGAAGGCCCGCTGGCGCATCTGGTTTCATACGATACGAGCCGTTGGCTGACCGGCATTCACGAAACGAACCGCTGGATTATCGTCGCACTCGTTACGCTTCACGTGGCGGCAATCGCGTACTACCAGTTCATCAAACGCGACAATCTGCTTGCGCCGATGATCACCGGGCGAAAGGAAGTGCCGGACGATCTCGCGCCCGAGCCGAACAACTGGCTGCGGGGCGCGATCCTCCTCGCGGCGACGGGCGGCATCGTCTACCTGCTCGTCACTTACGTGTGAAGTCGGTTAGTGGTCGTGTTCCTCGCGGAAGTTGTCGTGGCACCCCTTGCAGGACTGGCCGAGAGCCTGGATCGCCGGACCAATGCGCCCCATCTCGCCACTGTTCGCGGCATCCGCCATATCGTTTGCGGCTTTCACGTATTCATCGACGTGCTTCTTGAAGTCGTCCGCCTTCTCCCAGATCGCAGGTAGCGCTTCGGTCTTGCCGTCGCCGCTTCCTTCGGGGAACACAGTGGGAACGATCTGCGCGAGTTCCGCCATGGCATTGGCGTGAACGTCCAGGTCACCCAGGTGGGTCCGTCCCCGGAGAATCGCACCCATCGACGCCATGTGGCCTCCGACCGCCTTCATGACCGCCTGTCGATACTTGATCTCGGCATCGCCGTCGGCAAAGGCCATGTTGGCAACCAGCATGGCGGACAAAAACGCAATTAATCTCATCAATCTCTCCCTGTCTCAGGTTTGGGTGCGTGTGTTATCTTTCCATACTCCGCGAGCCTTCGGAAGCACGACTGCAGTAATACCCATGGCGACGAAAAAATCCTATCCGTTTGAAGAATCCCTCGCGAGACTCGAGTCGCTGGTCGAGAAGATGGAATCCGGCGATCTCTCGCTGGAGCAATCGCTGGCGACCTTTGAAGAAGGAATCAAGCTCACGCGTGAGTGCCAGCAGGCGCTGAAAGACGCCGAGCAAAAGGTCAGGCTGCTCATAGAGAAGAGTGACGGCGTTACTGAAACGCCATTCGAGGCACCTGACCACAACGATGAGTGACCTCCTCCAGCCGTATCGCAGCAGGATAGAGGCCGTTCTCGACAAAGCGCTGACCGGCAGCGGGACGCCGGACCGACTTTCCGAGGCCATGCGCTACGCTGTGCTGGGCGGCGGCAAACGCATCCGGGCCGCCCTGGTCTACCTGGCGAGCGAATCGCTGGGGGCACCACTCGCGCTGGCGGACAGCGCCGCTGCTGCCATCGAAATGGTACATGCTTACTCGCTCGTGCATGACGACCTGCCTTCGATGGACGACGACGATTTGCGGCGTGGGCGCCCTACCTGTCACATCGCTTTCAGCGAATCCACTGCCATCCTCGCGGGCGACGCGCTGCAGGCATTGGCCTACGAGACGATCGCCGCAGATGACGCTTTGCCGTCGGCAGTGCGCCTGGATCTCGTTCGCCAACTCGCGCATGCCAGCGGCCCGCGTGGGATGGTCGGCGGCCAGGTCATCGATCTCGAATCCGAGAATCGCACCATCGATCCACAAGACCTGGTCCACATGCACCGCCGCAAGACCGGCGACCTGATCAGCACCTCTGTCACCTTCGGCGCAATCATCGCGGGCGCTGCGCCGGCTGTTGCCGAGGCGCTCCGGGCATATGGCTATGCCCTGGGACTCGCTTTCCAGGTCCGGGACGATATTCTCGACGAAATCGGCGATACCGCCGTCATCGGCAAGACCGCCGGCAGCGACCAGCATCGGCGCAAATCCACGTTTGTCTCACTGCACGGGCTGGACGGTGCACAAGCACGGCTTGAATCCCTTCGCAGCGAGGCCATCGACGCGCTGGCGCCACTCGGCGCAGGCCGCGGCAAGCTGGTCGCGCTGGCGGACTTTGTCGCCGACAGGAATCACTGAACCTCGCGGAGTCACTGCGATGCCGCATCAGTTGGTGTAGAATTTCAGGTTCGTTATCGATTCACCCCGACAGACCGGATGTTCACCGAAATACCCCTCTCGAGGCCCAAAACGCCGCTGCTGGACACGATCTCGTGCCCGGCGGATCTGCGTGCGCTCGCCGAGGAAGATCTCCCGGGGCTTGCTGAGGAGCTGCGCCATTTCCTCATCTACACGGTCGGGCAGACCGGCGGGCATTTCGGTGCCGGGCTGGGCGTCGTCGAACTCACGGTCGCACTCCACTACGTCTTCAATACGCCGGACGACAAGCTGGTATGGGATGTCGGTCACCAGGCCTATCCGCACAAGATCCTGACCGGCCGGCGCGAACAAATGACAACGCTCCGCCAACGGGACGGGCTCGCGCCTTTCCCGATGCGCACCGAGAGCGAATACGACACGTTCGGCGTCGGTCATTCGTCGACATCCGTCAGTGCGGCCCTCGGCATGGCCATTGCCGCCGAAATGAACGGACAGCAGCAACACACTGTCGCGGTCATCGGCGATGGCGCGATGACGGCCGGCCTGGCTTTCGAAGCCCTGAATCACGCCGCGGACAGTGGGGCCAACCTGCTGGTCATTCTCAATGACAACGCGATGTCGATTTCCCGGAATGTCGGTGGACTCGCGAAATATTTCGCCAGGATACTGAGCAGTCGCCTTTACCTGTCCATGCGCGAGGGCAGCAAGAAGCTCTTGTCACGCATCCCGCATGCATGGGAACTCGCCAAGCGCACCGAAGAGCACATGAAAGGGATGGTTGTCCCGGGCACCCTGTTCGACGAACTCGGCCTGAACTATATCGGTCCGATCGACGGCCACGACATCCGCTCACTGATTACAACGCTGGACAACATCAAGGACCTGAAGGGCGCGCAGTTCCTTCACATTGTCACCCAGAAGGGGAAGGGTTTCGCGCCGGCGGAAGCGTCCCCCGTTGGTTCACACTCCCTGTCCAAGATCGAATCCAAGAAATCTCCCGATCCTGCATCGAATTCTCCGACTTACTCCAACATCTTTGGACAATGGCTCGTCGACATGGCCTCCATCGACGACAAGCTTGTCGGCATTACGCCTGCGATGCGCGAGGGTTCCGATCTCGTCGCATTCTCGGAGCAGTTCCCGGAGCGGTACTACGATGTCGCGATCGCCGAGCAGCACTCAGTAACCTTCGCAGCGGGCCTCGCGTGCGAGGGCGCGAAACCGGTCGTCGCGATCTACTCGACGTTCCTGCAACGCGCGTACGACCAACTGATTCACGATGTCGCGATCCAGGACCTCGATGTGCTCTTTGCCATCGACCGCGCCGGCCTGCTGGAAGACGGACCAACGCACTCGGGTGCATTCGACCTGAGCTACCTGCGCTGCGTCCCCAACCTGGTCGTGATGGCGCCTTCCGACGAAAACGAGGCGAGGCAGATGCTCTACACCGGCTACTGCCACAAAGGACCGGCAGCCGTGCGCTACCCGCGTGGTCGCGGACCGGGCGTCGCTGTCGCAGACGAGATGTCCGCCTTGCCCATCGGCAAGGCGCGGAGGATCCGTGAAGGAAAGCGCGTTGCATTGCTGGCATTCGGATCCATGGTCGGCCCGGCGACGGCGGCGGCGGACAGCCTGGACGCCACGCTGGTCGACATGCGCTTCGTCAAACCCCTCGATGAGTCACTTGTTTCTGAAGTGGCCATGAAACACGACTTGCTCGTCACCATCGAAGAAAATGTCGTGTTCGGCGGCGCAGGCTCTGGCGTCAACGAATTCCTGTCACGCGAAGGGATCTCCGTACCTGTGATAAACCTCGGCATCCCCGACCGTTTCATTGGCCACGACAAGCCGGCGAACATGTTGAAAGAGTGCGGACTCGATGCAGCCGGGATCGAAGCGAGCGTAAAGGACAGACTGGCAGCCCTCGACTCCCCGGCGGCCAGGACCTCGGGCTTCTGACCTGCGCCGCGAGGCGCAGCGATATTCAAAAATTATTCTTTGCCGAACAGGTGACCGAGCTTACCGGCCTTGGTCGCGAGGTAACGTGCGTTGTGATCGTTGTGACCCGTCTCGATCGAAATGCGTTCCTCGATCGTGATGCCGAGCTTGGTCAGCGCATTCACCTTTACAGGGTTGTTGGTCATAAGGCGGATGTGTTCGATCTGGAAGTGCGCGAACATACTCTTGCACATCGTGTAGTCGCGCAGGTCCGCATCGAAGCCGAGGCGCTCGTTCGCTTCCACCGTATCGGCACCCTGGTCTTGCAGCTCGTACGCACGAATCTTGTTGATGAGACCGATGCCCCGACCTTCCTGGCGCAGGTAAAGGATGATGCCTCGCCCTTCGGCCGCAATGCGTTCCAGCGCCGCCCGCAACTGCGAACCACAATCACAACGCATGCTGAAGAGCGCATCGCCAGTGAGGCACTCGGAGTGAACACGACAAAGTACCGTTCCGCCCCCTGTCACATCGCCCATCGTGATGGCGACGTGCTCCTGTCCTGTATCGGGATCTTCGAACCCGTGCAGCCGGAACTCGCCCATGGGGGTAGGCAGCTTCGAGGAAGCGACATAAACGACTGTCACGGAATACTCCGGGGGAAACACGAACCCGGCGATTCTAACAGGTGCCGGTGATCCGGGCGAACCTGCGATTGCGGCCTAATTTACCTTGCTTTCGAGCAACAGGACCTCGGGGCCTTCATGCATCCTGACATTCCGCAGAAAGGTCATCCCCAGCAGGACGTCCCGTGGGTAATCGCCCTCGAGGACGGCCGCCTTGACGTTCGGAACTGAAATCTGGCCAACATCCACACGATCGAGCGTGACATCCCAGGAATTCACCACGCCGCCCGCCGTCACCGCGCGCTTCGGCCTTCGGCCGTCATAGTCGATCCCGAGCGACTTGGCCATGGCCGCGTTCATCGCCATCACGTTCGCACCGGTATCCACCACGAACGCGACAGGGCGGCCATTGATACTGCCCGTTGTCCGGTACTGGCCGATGTTGTTCAGTCCGATTGATACAGTGACCTTGTCCGGCACCTCGAACTGACTGCTGATTCGCGTACTCAGATCCAGCGTGCGGCGCTCGCCGCCTATCTCGACAATGGCCTCATGGCTGTCGGCGCTGACAAGGCGTATGCCCTCCGGCGTTTGCTCGCCGGTCTTGAGGAGTCGCTGGTCCCCATCGATCACGAGCATCGCCGCTCCCTTGAAAAGACCGACGACCTCTATGTCGATTTCCCTCGCGAGGACCGGGGCCGAGAGGAGAAATGTCAGGGCAACAAGCCACTTCACAATGCGAACTCTCTCGTTCCCAGCGCGAGCAACTGCACGGCTGCGAGCGCATAAAGGCCGGCAACGACGTCGTCCGCCATGATTCCAAGGCCACCTTTCACGTTCCTGTCAAACCAGCTTACGGGAAACGGCTTCAGGATATCGAACACTCGAAACAGCACAACACCGGCCGGCAGCCAATACCAGCCGCCGGGCAGCATGAAAAGGCTGAGCCAAAGACCAACGAACTCGTCGAAGACGATCGCGCCCGGGTCCTTGATCTCCATCTCGCGGGACACAAATTCACACACATACACGCCTGCTGCAAAGAGCAGGATCAGTGCGACAAGGTACCAGACCGGCGACAGTTGTATGAGGGCGAAGTAGAAAGGTACCGCGGCGAGCGTTCCAAAGGTGCCCGGCGCGCGCGGCGCAAGACCGCTGCCAAGCCCCATGGCGACAAAGTAGCGCGGGTCCGTGAAGACCCGTCGCCGCATCTCAGGGGTCATCGAAGTGCTCATAGCCTTCACGTGACAGTTCGATCTTCGCGCCATCGCCGGTAACGACGCTGACTCGACCACCACCGTCGAAGGCGCGAATGTTGCCGATCTTCGTGAGGGGCAATGACAGGGATTCCCCGAGCCGATGGATCGCCTCCCGGTGAGACGGCGAGGACGTGAAACACAACTCGTAATCGTCCCCCGAAGAGAGTCCCGCAAGGCGGGCCTTGTGCTCACCAAGCGAACTGGAAAGTGCGGCCGAGACCGGGACCGAATCCAGCATCACTGTCGCCGCGACGTCGCTTGCCGCGCAGATGTGACCGAGGTCTGCGACCACGCCATCAGAGATATCGATGGCCGCGGAAGCCAGGTCGAGCAAGCCCTGCCCCAGCGCAAGCCGTGGAACCGGAAAAAGGTAACGTCTTGCCAGGGCATCGGTGGCGTCGTGCCAGCGCTCCAAACCCTCGCCCGCGTCACCCACCGTCCCGCTCACATAGATGTCGTCGCCAACCGCGGCGCCGCTTCGCGCAAGCCAGCTGCCCCGGGGAACCGTACCGAATACAGTGATATTGACCGCAAGCTGGCCCCGGGCCAGGTTCCCACCGACAAGGGGGACGTCGTAGGTGCGAACGAGTTCACCGAGGCGCAGAGAGAATGCCCGCAGGAAGCCTTCATCGACTCGAGGCAACGTCAGGGCCAACACGAATCCCAAAGGCGCCGCCCCCATTGCCGCGAGGTCGCTCAGGTTCGCGACAAGGCTGCGGTGTGCGACGATCCCGCCGCTCGCGCCGACCGGAAAGTGGACGCCCTCGACCAACGTATCGGTTGAGACGCAGAGCTGCTCACCGGGCGACAGGTTCAGGATCGCGCAATCGTCACCCGGTCCCAGCGGTACACGACCGGAGGGAAAGTCGCCCAGACGGGCGAAATAGCGATCGATAATGGCGAACTCTGTCCCGGACATCAGCCGTTCCGCGAACCGCTTCGCTCAACTACCCGACATTGCTTTGCCAGTGCGTCGAGCGCCGAATTTACAAACCGGTGACTCTCCGCGGCGCCAAATTGTCGCGCAAGTTCGACCGACTCGTTGATCACGACACGGTAGGGAATGTCTATCCGGTAAAGCAGTTCAAACGCGCCAATGAGCAACACGGCTCGCTCGACCGGATCCAGCGCCTTTGACTCCCTGCCGAGGAGAGGATCCAGGGCGGACATAATATCGACGCGCTCGCGTTCGATACCGGAGAGTACGTCGTGGAAGTACTCCGTATCGACACGTTTCATGTCGTAGTCCTGGCGGAACTGGCGCTCGGCTTCAGCAGCGCTGCAATCGGCGAGTTGCATCTGGTACAGCGCCTGCAGCACAAAGCGCCTCGCCCTTCCCCTTGCTGCGGGCGTTTTTGCGCTCATTCCAGTTGGCGAAGCAGGCTGACCATCTCGAGAACGGTCATCGCAGCATCGGCACCCTTGTTGCCGGCCTTTGTACCGGACCTTTCAATCGCTTGTTCGATGGTATCGGTAGTCAGGACCCCAAACGCAACAGGCACGCCCGTCTCTCGAGAGACTGTGGCAATACCGCTCGCGCACTGTCCTGCGACGTACTCGAAGTGCGGCGTACCGCCACGGATCACCGCACCCAACGCAATGATCGCATCGTAACTGCCCTGCTCGGCCAACTTGCGTACCACCAGCGGCATCTCGAATGCGCCCGGCACACGGACCACAGTGATGTTGGCGTCTGTCACGCCGTGACGCTTCAGCGTATCGAGCGCGCCGGAAAGCAGGCTCTCGACCACAAAGCCGTTGAACCGCGCAACCACGATCCCGACACGTGCTGTCGAGGCCGAGAAATCCCCTTCGATGACTTTTGCCATTTCGTTAATGCCTTTGTGGAATGCAGGTGATCCGCATGTCTTTACCGACGCGACGCACCTCATTGATCTGAAATTCGATTCGATCGCGCATAGTATCAATTTTCGCGATATTGAGTAATGACCGTGCATCCGCACCCAGCATTACCGGGGCCGCGTAGATCACGATTTCGTCGACGTAACCTCCACGAATCACCGAAGCCGCAAGGGTTGCCCCACACTCGAACAACACCTCGTTGACATCCCGGCCCGCAAGCTCACGCAACAGCGCACCCGGGTCGACACGCCCGTCCGCACCCGCCGGCAACCTGAGTATTCTCTCCTCCTCGAAGCCGGGGTTGCCGGTCTGCTCGAGGCAGGCGACGATTGTCGCGGGATTTTCCAGTACCCTGGCGCCCGCAGGGATGCGCAATGCCGAGTCGAGTACGACGACAGGCCGCAAAAGGGAAGCGCTGATTTCGTTGTGCTCGACATCGAGTTCATCTGCCCGCACGTTCAGGGCGGGATCATCGTCGACGATCGTCTGGACACCGGTGACGATGGCGCCGCTGCGCGCCCGCAGGCGCTGGACATCCCGCCGCGCCTCGGCGCCGGTGATCCACTTGCTCTCGCCGGTTGCAAGCGCTGTCTTGCCATCCAGACTCATCGCGAGCTTCACTCGAACGTACGGCAGGCCCGTTTCGTATCGCCTTGCATGACCGGGGTTGAGCGCCAGGGCCGACGATTCAAGTAAGGGGCAAAGCACTTCGATTCCAGCCGCGCGCAAAATCCCGAGGCCTGCACCACGATTTCGTGTGTGTGGATCGGTCATGGCCACAACGACACGCGCAACGCC
>JAGRIN010000438.1 GCA_020443245.1 Pseudomonadales bacterium | reverse complement strand
ATCATCGCGAAGGCACCCAAACTATAGCCGAAAGCCGCAGCAACAGCGGCCTTCCCACCTTTCCCGACTGTCCCAAATCGTTTGACGGCCTTCCTTATTACCGCATAGACTGATTCGCGACGGGGGGGCTTTTAGCAGCTATTGCCGTTCTATGCTGTCGTGGGTTGGTTCCCCGGTCGGGGGGTATCGGAATCCGGATTCAACGAGTCTGGCGATTTCGATAGAGCAAAACCAATAGAGGGATATACCCATGACTAAACCTAGCAAAGTAGGGGTTTGGACAGGTGCGCCAGTGGCGACTTGTTTGAAATGCCAGCGGGCATGGTGGGTTCAGCTTTCGGCGTCGAATACCGCAAGCAAAATATCGATGACGATATCGACTCCGGTCGTAACCAGTGTGACTGGCACGAAGGTGGTTGCGGACTCGACTGGACCGGCGTGCAGGACGTGTACTCCGGCTTCTTCGAACTTCGCGTACCCATCATCGAGCATATGGAAGCGCAGATCGCCGGTCGCTACACCGACTACAGCGGCAAGGTCGGCAGCTCCTTCGACCCGAAAGTCGCCATCCTGTGGCAACCGATGGACTGGCTCTCGGTGCGTGGCTCCTACAGCACCGCGTTCATCGCGCCGACGCTGACACAGCAGTTCGGTTCCGAAGCATGTGGCCTGCAGACGGTCCAGGACAGCCTGACCAACGACAACAGCGGCACGTTCCGTGTCGGTTGTGTCAACAGCAACCCGGACCTCATCCCGGAATCGGCTGACGTCTGGAACATCGGCGCATCCTTCTCGCTCCTCGACGGCGACCTGAACCTCGGCATCGACTACGCCGAATACAAGTTCAAGGATCGTATCGCTCGCGAGACGGTGAACAACGTGCTGCGTGCCGACTACCAGGCATTCCTGGCTGCCGGTTTCAGTGCTGACCCGGCAACAGGCGACGCGGATATGGACGGTGTCTCTGACGACGCAGAAGCGTGGATCGCAAGTTCCGCCTCTGACCCGGACATCTTCCGTGACTCCTCCGGCCTCGTGACTCGTGTGAGAACCCACTGGGTGAACGCCCAGAGCATGCTGAACCGGTCTCTCGACCTGTACGGCCGCTACAACCTGTCACTGAACAACTGGGGCGACCTGACGTTCAACCTGGCACTCACGCAGGCACTGGAATACTCGTATGACCTCGGCACGCCCGACCCGAACGACTCGGGCGACGGCGTGGGCTTCCAGAACGAGCAAATCGTCGAGATTCCGCCGATGCCCGAGTTCCGCATCAATGGTGGTGTAAACTGGTTCCTCGGCAACCATGCCGCTGGCATCCGTTTCCGCTGGATCGACAGCATCACGCTGCAGTTCAACTCAAGTGCACTGCTGGCCGCCCAGAAGGCGATCAACGGTACCGACCAGTTGGACGCGATCCTCTATACGGACCTCAACTACAAGTACACGTTCCCGAGCCTGCTCGGCCAGCGTGAAACGACGATTGAAGTCGGCGCCAACAACGTCTTTGACGAGTTGCCCGACCCGATCTTCAACCTCGGCGGTGCTGAAACCTACCTCCACGATCTCCGTGGTCGTATGGTCTATGTTCGCCTGCAACAGGATCTGTGATCTACCCGATCACTCGATTCGAAAAGGGGCGAGATTTCTCGCCCCTTTTTTTTTGCGGGCCCTTTCGATACATTGTCAGGACCTTTTCTTCTTGCAGCAAAGGCTTGATGCGTCTTCCAGTATTACTGACCATTCTCGTGATGAGCGCCGGCGCGAATGCCGATGACACGATGAACGACTGCGCGTCGATTGCCGACCCCAACCTGCGCCTCGCTTGCTACGATCGTCTCGCCAGACCACAGGCCGAGCCCGCAGTGCCCTCTGCGGCGGACGATGAGACGACTTCGCAGGCGCCAGCGACAGACATGCCTGACGACGCACCAGTGGCGCAATCCACGCCAGAGAAGAGTGCACCCGATTCCGAGCCCTACACCGCGAAAGAAAAGGAAGACTTCGGCATCACGATCTTCGGCAAACGAGACAACTCGAAGGAACGTGACAGCATCGCAAGCCATATAGAGAGCGTACGCACCAGCAATGCCGGTACCCGCATCATGACACTGGCCAACGGCCAGGTCTGGATGGAACGCGAACCCGGCCGGCGCCCCATCGACGCGAAGCAGGACGTCGAAATCGAAAAACGACGGTGGCACTACTCAATGCTGCTGAAGGACCAGAAGTTCCGTATCACTGTACAGCGAATCGACTGACACGCGACTCCCTTCGTGTCACCAACCCGCTCCTTCACCGTTTTCCATTGACTCAGGTCACTTGATAACA
>JAGRIN010000437.1 GCA_020443245.1 Pseudomonadales bacterium | reverse complement strand
CGGCGTAAGCGAACGACCTCAGGTTCTTCGGTCGATCCAGTTGCATCCGCACGAGACATTCGCGAACGACGTCGTGTTTGCGCCGGGTAATTCCACGGATCAGCCAGCGCAACTGGCGCTTGCGATGCCCCCGATGTTCCTTCAGTACCTGTAGCGCCACGGCGAGCACTGCTTCTGTCTCCGTAAAATCGGTGCCCAATGGGAAGCAGGGCAATTCGTGCAATACACCGGCGCCCGCCAGCGCTGCTTCGATGTGTTCGGGCAGGTTGCTGCACTGGTTCTTCGGAACGCGATAATCGGGGTCGAGTTTGCCTGCCGCGATGGCGCGGGACGCCAGTGCCTGCTGGAAACGCGAATCGGTGATGGCAAGCAGTCGGCGGATGATTTCCTCGTCGCTTTGTCCGCGCAGGTCAGCGATGCCGTATTCGGTGATCACAATGTCGCGCAGGTGTCGCGGCACAGTGGTGTGCGCGTAGTGCCAGACGATGTTCGACTCGAGGCGGCCCTCACTATCGGTTCGCGTTGCCGGTAGCATGATGATTGAGCGCGCGTCGGGGAGTTCGTGCGCCATCGCGACAAAGTTGTATTGACCGCCGACGCCACTGACGACCTGGCCGTTCTCCAGTGCGTCCGAGACCACAGCGCCCGACAAGGTCACCTTCATCGCTTCGTTCATGAAGCGCGCGGCAACGCGATCGGAACGCTTGCTTGCTTCATCGCCCGTGAGCGAATTGGTGAAACTGATGCGGGACATTCGGATGCCCTGGCTGTCCTTGCCGAGCGACGCCAGCAACCGGTAGAAGTGTGCAGAGCCG
This sequence comes from Pseudomonadales bacterium, assembly GCA_020443245.1. Lineage (GTDB taxonomy): Bacteria > Pseudomonadota > Gammaproteobacteria > Pseudomonadales > Azotimanducaceae > JANQJA01. The sequence continues at coordinate 1,521 of JAGRIN010000437.1, read as the reverse complement.
AGAAAGAAGCCGGCGTGCAGGAAGACGCCGTCCTGTACGGTGCGCTTCAAAACGCCGTGCTGGCGGAGGTGCAGGAACCCTTCGACCAGCATTTCGCTCGCGCCGTAGAGCCCGGTCTCGAACGTCGAGAGTTGTCCTGCCTCGTCATGCCCCAGCGCCTGGACGATGCGCCGGAAGGCGGCGTTGTCTTGCTGACGTTTCGCGAGCGCGGCAGCGATTCCATCTCCCAGGCTGCCGATGCCGATCTGAAGCGTGCCGCCATCTTTGACGAGGGTTGCTGCCCGAACGGCGATGGCGTGGTCGGTGATCGACAATGGACGATTGGGCACGGGGAAGAGCACCGTCTCTTCGGGCGATGTCACGATCATGTCGAAGAACGATTCCCCGACCCGTGCGTCGCCTTCCATGAACGGCAACGCGGGGTTTGTCTCGCCGACGATGAGCGGAACAGGGGCGCCTCGCTGCATTGCGAGATCGATCATGTCGAGGGTGACGTCCGGGTTACAGCCAAGACTGTAGTCGGGCGTCTTGCCTTCGGCATTGTGTTCGCAGGCAACCATATTGGTGAGTACGTTCACCCCGTTGTCCAGCAGGTCGCGCGCGGCGGTGGTGTAATTCGTGCTGATATACGCGCGCTGGACCGCGGCATGCCCGAGCCACGCGCCGGGGCGCAGGAAAAATTCGGTAACCCTGACGTTGGCCGGCAGTCGCCCGGCACGCAGGTCGGTCACAAAGTCTACCGGCACGACGTCGCGATACAGGCGGGAGATAATTGGCGCCAGAAAACGCGATTCGAGTCCTGGCGCCGGCGCCGGGATCTCGAGGGTGAGCGCGGTGTAAATATGCAGGCGGACCGAACGATCCTCGCAAGCGATCGCGTAGAGGGCGTTGACGAGGCCGGGCGGTTTGCCAAGACCCAGCGGAAGCCCGAGACGTACGTCCCCCTCCAGCGATTCTACAATGGCGTGAGCACAGGACTTGCTGTCCTGGAAGTGCGCCGGTCCTGTCCGATTTTCACGAGGCACCGACGCGTCTCAGGTTGGTCACGGCTTCGTCCGGGTCGACGTCTCCCTGCCCAACCGGTGTCAGCATTTCTGGCCGGAAGTGGTCCACCGCGACTGCCCGGTCGACCGCGTCGCGTTCGAGGCCAAGACGTGTATATTCGGCTTCATCGATGACGCCGTCCTTGTAGGCCTGGTCGATCGACTCGTAACCGCGATCGTCGAGTCGCTTGTGAAGCGACTCGCATTCGATGACCAGGTCGAACGCTTGTTCCACTCGTGCGAGGCCATCGTCGGGATTGCCCGCGAAGACACCGGCCGTCAGTCGGTCGCGTGTTGCGCCGGGCGTCATGAGCAGGTTCGCGCACTCGCGCGAAAGCGCGTCGGTCGGACCGTGTTCGTGGCGGCCGACGGGGAAGGTCCCGAGGCGCATCGCCATACCGAGGGCACGATTCGGGTAGTTGTTGAAGACTTCGTCAAAGCTGCGTTCGATGTGACGAAAGCCTGTCTCGCAGCACCA
>JAGRIN010000436.1 GCA_020443245.1 Pseudomonadales bacterium | reverse complement strand
CGATTCGAGGCTACAGCGCGCGTACCGACATCTTTGTCGACAACGTCCGCGACTTTGGCGGGTACACCCGGGATCCTTTCAATCTCGAACAGGTCGAAGTCGTGAAGGGCCCGTCCTCGGATTATTCGGGGCGTGGTTCGACCGGCGGCTCGATTAACCTGGTGAGCAAGTCGCCGACACTGGGCGACGAGTCGCTCGTCGATGCCTCGGTGGGCTCGGACGCGTTTACGCGTGTCACACTTGACGCCAATCGCATGCTGGGTGAATCAGCCACCGGCGCGGCGCGGCTCAACCTCATGTACCACAAGCAGGATGTTGCGGGCCGGGACCATGTATCCAACGAGCGGTGGGGCATTGCGCCATCGCTTGCGTTTGGATTGGAAACGGATACACGGGTCACATTGAGCGCCTTTCACATGACCCAGGACAATGTGCCCGACTACGGTATTCCGTGGGTGCCTGACTCGAATGTTCCGCTCGCGGATTATGCGAACGAGCCTGCACCTGTGCCGTTCTCCAACTGGTACGGCCTGACAGCTCGCGATTACGAAAAAGTCGCCACGTCCATGTTTACGGTCAAACTCGAGCGCAACCTGGGAGAACGGGCGGTCCTCAGCAACGTGACACGGTACGGGTTGACCGACCGCGATTCGATGATCACCGCGCCTCGCTTCGCGAGCACGACCGGCACTGAAATCCGTCGCAGCGACGAGAAGTACCGGGACCAGGAAGACGATATTGTGAGTAACCAGACCAACCTGGTTTTGTCGCTGGGTGATCGCCTCTCGCACCGGGTATTGCTTGGGATGGAAATCTCCCGTGAGGGAGAAAAGCGGTATACGCGCGTGCCCACCGGCCCGGATTCACCGGACACCGATCTTTATGCGCCCGATGCCGGCGATCCTTACCTTGAGCAGTATGTCCGCACCGGGACCGCGAGTACGGCCGATTCCGACTCGGTCGCGTTCTACGCATCGGACAGCATCGATGTGGGCGAGCACTGGCAATTGAATGGCGGGTTGCGTTGGGACCGGTTCGCGCTCGAGTACACACCCGATGGTTCGCCATTGCTGGAGCGAACGGATGAAATGCTGAGCTATCGCGCGGGTGTTGTTTACAAGCCGGTAGAGAGAGGCTCTGTCTACCTGGGTTACGGCACTTCGTTCAACCCGACCGCGGAGACGCTTTCGATCTCGACCAGCTCGCGGCAACCCGGCATCGCAGACCTGGACCCGGAAGAAAACACGACGCTGGAACTGGGCACGAAGTGGCAGCTTGTCGATCGACGGCTCTTCTTCTCTGCGGCGGTGTTCAGGACCGAGAAGGTCAACGCGCGAACACAAGACCCGGACGACCCGAACGATTTGCTGGTCCTGGACGGCAGGCAACGTGTCGATGGCATTGAGATCAGCCTCGCCGGTTCCATCACCGAGCGCCTCAGCATATTCACCGGATACACGTTCCTCGACTCAGCGGTCACCGAGAGCAAGGATGCGTCCGAAGTGGGGCGCCAGCTGGCCAATACCCCCGCGAACAGCTTCAACTGGTGGAGCAAGTACCGCATGAACGATCGACTGGAGCTTGGTTTCGGCGCCCAGTATGTCGATGACCGCTTCAACAGTACGTCCAACACGCGCGTTGCGCCGGCCTACTGGGTCTTTGAAGCGTCCGGTTCCTGGCAAGCCAGCCGATACGTCAACATCAGGCTGAACGTGCAGAACCTGACCGATGAGCCATACATCGATTACGTCGGCGGCGGGCATTTTATACCGGGGGTTGGGCGCACGATCCTCCTTTCCTCCAGCTTCACCTTCTGAGGCGCGGCGGCTGTGTTGCTCGAAATACCCGACGTGCTCACGAAGGCGCAGGCAGCGACGATGAAGGATGCGTTGCTGGAAGCCGACTGGGTAGATGGCCGCGTAACGGCTGGCCATCAATCGGCGCAGGCCAAGTTCAATCTGCAGCTTGGCCAGGATCATCCCGTCGCGCTCTCGCAGGGCCGCGCCGTACTCGACGCGCTCATGCGAACGCCGTTATTCACCTCTGCGGCGTTGCCCCAGCGAGTCTTCCCGCCGCTCTTTAATCGTTACGAGGGCGGCGGTCGTTTCGACAACCATGTCGACAATGCGATTCGAACCACGACAGGCGGGCACCAGATTCGTACCGACCTTTCCGCGACCCTGTTTCTGTCCGAGCCGGAAGATTATGACGGCGGTGAACTGCTGATCGATGATACTTACGGGGCGCATCGCGTAAAACTTGGGGCGGGGAGCCTGATACTTTATCCATCGACCAGCTTGCACCGGGTGACACCGGTCACTCGCGGCGCGCGGATTGCGTCGTTTT
>JAGRIN010000435.1 GCA_020443245.1 Pseudomonadales bacterium | reverse complement strand
AACTGCTTGCAGAGGCGCGAGCCCGGCGCGGCGATGCCGGTCATCGCATCGATCCGGAAAAGACCGCGCTGCTTGTCGTCGACATGCAAAACGCCTTCGTTGCCCCCGGCGCACCCCTGGAGGTCGAAGCGGCGCGCGGGATCGTCGCCAACATCAACCGGCTGGCCGACACGTTGCGCCATGCGGGCGGCAAGATCGTCTGGGTGATGAGCACCCTGCCGCAGAAAGGCGACGCACGGGACTGGGCCTATCTCAGCGCCTTCCTGACGGACAAGAACCGAGAGAGCGTGCGCGCCTCGCTTCGTCCCGGCGGCCCCCATCACGCGCTATGGCCGGAACTGGACCGCCGGGAAGGCGATCTCGCCTGTTACAAGGACCGGTTTTCTCCGTTTTCACCCGGTGCCAGCGACCTGGACACCCTGCTCCGGCATGCGGACATTGAAGAGGTGATCGTTACCGGCACGCTGACCAATGTTTGCTGCGAGTGCACAGCAAGAGACGCGATGATGCTGAACTACCGCGTCATCGTCGTGGAAGACGCCAATGCGGCAGACAGCGATGAAGACCATCTGCGCGGGCTCACCACCGTTGCCCGGCTTTTCGCCGAGATCGCGTCGACGGATGAACTTGTCGAGCGGCTACGTGCGACCGAATAAGTCTCAGCCGTTGTCGACCGAGACCACCTTGAAGGTGCGCATCTTGTCGTCGTGTTCGAGGATGGAGACATATTCCCCAACGGCGAATTTTTCGTGGCCGAAACGGTAGCCCGTCTCGTCGTCATCCTCATCGCCGAACACATCGTAGTGGAATGCCCATGAACCGCCTGGCTTTCGCACGAGATGACCGATTTCAGGCTTCTCGCCCTCCCAGAAACGGGTGACCTGGCAGGCCTTTCGGTTGTGGCGCCATTCGTCCGGGTCCATGAGCCCGGTGGCGTCGAGCGGCGCGACGAATTCATAGCCGCAATTGCGATTACCGTCCGGAAAGTCGTGGTCGCGCGCCAGTTCGATGCGGATGCGTTTCAAGGGCATGTTTACCTCCGAAGCTCTTCTCGCGTTCGACGCTGTCGCGAACGCCCTGTTATTCCGATCGCACGTAACCGCCGCAACGGCGTATCGGCCACCCTGAAGGCGGATTCGCGCCAAGCTTTCGCAAAACAATCGGGCCGTTGCAACCGCCAACGCGAGCTTTGGGCCTGCAGGTGCCGGCCTAACCTTTCAGTGGGAACAATTTTATTCAAAATTGCAATCACCACTTTCTTGGTGATTGCCGGTTTCGCGCAAAGGTAGCGACGATTCGACCCTCTCTGTCAGTAACGGGATGGGTCAATGATTGTTTATGTCGACCGGCAAAACCGGCACGCGTACTCCCAGGAAATGCTACAATACCACCGTCTGCGCAAGAAGGTTTTTTGCGATACGTTGGGCTGGGTTCCCGCCAGCGAGGACGGCACCGAGCGCGACGCGTTCGACGATCTGTACCACGTCGTCATCCTCCATCTTGACGACGCAACCGGCGAGGTCGGCGGTGGCGTGCGACTGATGCCGACATTGGGGCCGACGCTGATGCACACCGTGTGGAGCGATCTGCTGCCGGAACCGGAGCGTTACCGATCGCCGAATATCTGGGAAGCGACCCGCTTCTGCGTCGACGAGACGTCGAATTCCTCGCGCAAGCGCAGCTTCGTCAACCGCGCAACGCTGGCGCTGTCGCTGGCCGTGCTGGAATTCTGCGATTCCAACGGGATCGACCAGGTCATCGGCGTGTGCGAACGCAAGATCTTCGACATGCAGCGCGTTTACGGCACGGACGCAGAGATCCTTTCGACCAAGGTGGACGAGAACGGCACCGAGATCAGTTGTGGTGTTTGGGACACCGGACCGCAAGCGCGCGCCGGTCTGGCCTGGGCAAAGGCTTTCATGGGTGAGGCTTCTCCGGCGCAACTGCCGAAGGTGGCGTAGTTCCCTACCCGGCATTCATCAGGGCTAGGGAAATCCCGTCACTTCTGCGCGTCGATCCAGTTCAGCGTGTCGCGCCAGTCGATCATGCGCAACGGCGCGCCATGCTTGCCGGTTTTGAACAGGACGATGCGCACCGGATAGGAGGGCGCGGTCTTGCGTAGCTTGCGATAGAACGCCTCCATCGGCTTGTAGTCGTAATCCGGATCCCAGGTGCCGTGCGAGATGACCAGCGGAATATTTTTTGACGCCGTGCGCACGACGGAAGACGAAAGGAAGCGCTCGTCGGGAAAGCCCGCGAGCACGATCAGCCCGTCGATCATTCCGGCGGCTTTGGAATCCTGGGCCAGTTCCCAACATATGGCGTTGCCGAGCGAACCGCAGGCGACAAC
>JAGRIN010000434.1 GCA_020443245.1 Pseudomonadales bacterium | reverse complement strand
TGCCGCATGTGGCGCAAGCGGTAGTGCGCGAGGGGTGGATCGATTCGGTCGGGTTGGGACGCATGGTGTTGTCCTATCCGGACATGCCGGCCGATACACTGGCCGGGCGTCCGCTGGCACGCAAGAAGATCTGTCGCACGTTCAGCGATTGCACCACCGCGCCACGCCAGGGACTCGTCTCCGGCTGCTATCCCCTTGACGACTTCTACGCCGCGCGTGATGAAGCAAAGGTGCTCAAGGATTTCAAGCGGGAAGCCCGATAAGGGCGCCACGACAACCTCGTCGGAAATTCGATCAATCAGACTGTAAGCACCAGCCATCTGGTAACAGTTGGGAAAGGGGGCGTCCTTGCGGGCGTTGTCTACCAGCAACCAGAACAGGATACGAATCGCATGATCAGGAAAATACTGTTGTCGATGGCTCTCGTCGGCCCGGCCATCGCAAATGGCGCCGAACTCGTGACATTCCAGGCAGGCGGAACCGCCAGGGCAAGCGACGTGAACGCGAATTTCGAAGCGCTTGCGTCCGAGATCGAGCAGAATGCAGCCGCCATTGACGGGATAGTCCTGACACCGGGGCCACAGGGTCCCGCAGGTCCACAGGGTCCGGCAGGCCCCCAGGGTGCTGCTGGTGCAGTCGGGGCACAGGGGCCGGCGGGACCACAGGGTGCGCCAGGCGCCCCGGGAGCAGACGGCCAAACAGGCCCGCAAGGCCCCGCGGGGCCGAGCGGTTTCAGTGCCTCGAATACCGTCGCCGTCAACTGCGCCACCGACTCGATACAGGACGCGATTGATACCGCTCCCGGCCAGATCCTTACGATCATGCTCACCGGCCCCTGCAGCGAGAACCTCTCGATTGCGCGATCGAACGTGATTCTCGATGGTCAGGGCGGGACGACACTGTCCCTGACGTCGAGCCCCGGCATCGGCGTATTCGGCGCGTCCAATGTCGAGTTCATAGACCTGACGATCAACGCCGGCGCCAACACTGCTCTCGTGGTGGACGGGTCGACCGCAACCCTGAAGAACACCGGCATCACCTCCACCGCACATGACTTTTTCTCGGTTGTCGTCGATCACTCGAAACTCGCGATGACCTCGAGCACCATCACGCATACCTCGCCACAGTTCGAAGACGGTGGACTGCTCGTCCTGAACAGCGGCGCGGTGACCCTGAACGGCGGCAACACCATCGCCACAGACGGCAATGCTGCCATCGCGGTCATCGCCGCCGCAGGTTCTTCACTGGTGAAAGGCTTCGATGCCTCGCTTCCCGACGCTTTCGTGTCGACCGGCACAGAAGGAGAAGCCCTCATCGTGGAGGGAAGCTCGTCCGTGTTCGCCATCGGTGACAGCGGACTTACCGCGCAAGGTCACGTCGAGGTCAAGGGCAATTCCTACATGTTGCTCGAATCCTGGGAGAATACTTCCGGCGTCCTCGACATTACCCTGGGTTCCAGTGTCTTCGCAGACAGCCAATGCACGCCGGATTGCGGTGTCGTGTTCAACGGCAACATCAACGTCTTCACCGGCTCAAGTCTCGAAGCAAGGTCAACAGACTTCCACACCGGCGCCATCCTGGTGGCAAAGGGAACAAACCTGCGGACGAACGACGCGAATTTCGCGGCAGACTACACACTCAGCGTATCCGGCGATGCGTTCCTCGCGGGCAGTACCCCGGGCCAGTCAGTCGTCGACGGTACTATCGATTGCCTGCTCGGCGGGCTCGCAGCCGGCGGGACAACGGTACTGGTGCAAGGCCCAGACCTTTCCAATGCAACCGTGACTCGCTTGTTGGGTGGCGCCACGCCAGGCGCCGACAGCTGCGTGACCGTGCTGGGTTCCGGCCCCGTCGCCTTCGACTGACAGGAGAAGCCAACGTGAACATTCCTTTTCGAATCGTCGCGATGTGGATGGCAGTAATGTGCATTGCTGCCTGCGACAACGATCGTCGTGAAGCCTCAGCGCCGGGAGCGCCACCCCCGGCACCGGAACCGGCCATGGAAATCGTGTTGTCCGGCATTGCAGCAACAGGGGCCGCGCTGGATGGTGCGGTACTCGAGATTGTCGATGCGAGCGGCAACGCCGTGGATATCGGCGATGTACTGACCGGTGACGATGGTGCCTACCAGGTGAACCTGCCTTCGGGAACCAACCTGCCAGTCATCGTTCGTGTGACCCCACCTGGCGGTACACCGCTTGTGACTATCGTGCCGCCGTCTGCCGATGACACGACCGATGTCATCGCCAACATCAACCCGGTAACGAATCTCGTCTCCGGTGCCGCGTTACAAGGCGCAGATGTTACCGACAACGCAGCCCTGGCCGGGGCACTGGCCGCTGTCGATATCGCCATGATCGATTCCGAGGGTGAT
>JAGRIN010000433.1 GCA_020443245.1 Pseudomonadales bacterium | reverse complement strand
GGCAACGTGGACAGGCAACAAAACACCTTCATCGTAAAGTTGCTCGGAAACCACCGGGTGTTGCCCGTGGAGCGCATAGTGTTGCAGGGGCGGTTGTTGGTGCATGGGATAGAAGAACGAGCGCGTCTGAACGCCGGCCTCCTCGAGTTTCGCCATGATCCCGTCCTTGTGCGCGGTGCGCATGCAGAACCGGAACGGCACAAAGGTCGACCCCTCTTCGATCCGAAGGAACTGCAGGTCGCCGACACCGTCCAACTCCCGCAGATAGGCCGCATGGATCGCCGCCTTGTGCTTCGCGACCTCCGGAAACTTGGCCGCCTGCGCCAGTCCGACACCGCATTGCATGTCGGTCAGACGATAGTTCATGCCAAGGGATTCGTGGATGAACGTGCCGCTGTGTTGACGGCCCTGGTTGCGAAGCAGGCGCAACTTCTTGTAGCGGGCCTCGTCATTCGTCATGACGACGGCGCCTTCCCCCATCGTGATGGTCTTATCCGCGAAAAACGAGATCACGCCGATGTCGCCAATCGTTCCGCTGTGGCGACCCTTGTAAAACACGCCATAGCCTTGCGCGGCGTCTTCGATCACCTTCAGGCCACGGCGCGCGGCGATCTCCATGATCGCGTCCATTCGCGCGGCATGGCCATAACAGTGGACCGGCATGATCGCCGACGTGTTGTCTGTGATCGCTTCCTCGATGCGGGCTGGGTCAATGTTCAGCGTGTCAGCTTCGACATCGACGAAAGACGGCGTGAGGTTGGCGAACACCACGGACGATGCCGAGCCGAAGAATGTGAAGCTGGGCACGATCACTTCCGATCCGGCCGGAAGATCCAGCGACAGGAGTGCGAGGTGAAGTCCCAGTGTTCCATTGGGCGCAAGTACCGCGTATTCGCAACCGGTATAGTCCTTGATGTGGTCAAGGAAAGCCTGCGCTTTCGGGCCCTCGGTCAGCCATTTTGCGTCAATGGATTCTTTCAGGTTCTGCAGTTCCGCATCGTCCAAGAACGGCTCGACCTGGCTGATTTTCCGCATGAATGGCCCCTTTGGGATATGCTCACTGGCGCTTTTTGGACGCAACTTCGCATATTTACAACAGGCAAGTGCTGGCGCAGGACCCGCCGGGGCGGAGTTTCGCCTGCGACAGGTCACCCTGCGTTTGAAAACCCGGAAGGGCATGATATGGCGAACGAAACCGGAGGGCTCGGCCATGATCGTAACACATATCGCCGGGGGCATGGGCAACCAGATGTTCCAGCTTGCAGCGGGCGTGGCACTTGCGTCGCGGCTCGGGGTCGAACTGCGTCTGGATACGCGGTACTACAACCGGCGCATTCCCGTCGAACTCGATCTCCGTCTGCAGCATTTCGGACATGGCGCTCGCGAAGCGAATCCGCGGGACATTCCCTATCTCAAGGGTGACACGTTTGGGCGTTTCGTCGGTTCGAAGTTCCACAAGCCGTGCCTTTCGGCGTTCAACGACATGCGCCTGCCCTACAACCCGGCATTCGAGACGCTCGGCGACGACACCTATCTGAAGGGGTACTGGCAGTCGGAACGCTACTACGCCGGGCAGGAGGACAAGGTGCGCCGCGCTCTGACGTTCGTGACCCCTCCGAACGACGAGAATGCCCGTGCCCTCGATGTCATCCTGTCGAAGCCTTCCGTGTCGCTGCACATTCGCCGCGCCGCTTACGTGTCCGTGCCGAAATTCAATGCGATCCACGGGACCTGTTCGCCGGAATACTACGCGCAGGCGGTGGAGCACATAGCAGCAAACATGGCGGAGGAACCTGTCTTCGTCGCGTTCTCGGACGAACCCGACTGGGTGCGGGAAAACATCAAGATCCCGTTTGAATTGCATGTCATGGGGCACAATGGCGGAGCGACCAACTACGAGGACCTCCGCCTCATGAGCCGCTGCCGCCATCATATCGTCGCCAACTCGTCCTTCTCGTGGTGGGGGGCGTGGCTGAACCCGGATCCGGACAAGATGGTCGTCGCGCCGGAGCGCTGGTTCGCGGATCCCTCCATGCAGGTGCACGACATCGTGCCCGAGGACTGGATCAGGATGTGAGGCGCGGGCTCGCCAGCCGGATCGGCGGGCGGGCGCCGGGGACGAAGGCGCGGGCGGTGAAGCCTGCGCGGTCGTCGCGGGCCGAGCGGCCGAACCGGGCGGCATAGGCGCGGGCGAAGACGCTTGGCGCGGTAAAGCCGGTCAACAGGGCGATTTCGCGAATGGCCAGGTCCGAGTTCAGGACGAGGTGGCGCGCGCGCACCAGCCGCAATTCCCGGTAATGGCGCATTGGCGAGGTGCCGAGGCGGCTTCGGAACAGCCGGTCGAGGCTGCGCGCCGACAGGCCCGACGCGGCGACGAGCCTCGCATG
>JAGRIN010000432.1 GCA_020443245.1 Pseudomonadales bacterium | reverse complement strand
TCACGGTCATTACCGGTCGGGTAGGCGCCGGCAAGACGACGCTGGTGCGAGCGCTGCTCGGCCTCCTCGATATCAACAAGGGTGAGGTGTGGTGGAATGGCGAACCGATCGCCGATCGCGCCAACTGGTTTGTACCACCCGTTGCCGCCTACACCTCGCAAGTGCCGCGCCTCTTTAGCGAGAGCCTGCGATCGAACATCCTGATGGGGCTCGATCGAACGGATGACCAGGTCCGTGCGGCACTGGCGGCTGCCGTGATGGCAGACGACATGAAGTCGCTGCGTGATGGCCTCGATACGATGGTCGGCCCGAAAGGCGTCAAACTCTCCGGTGGCCAGATGCAACGGACCGCCGCGGCGCGAATGCTCCTTCGCGAGTCCGAGTTAATGGCATTTGACGATCTGTCCAGTGCGTTGGACGTCAATACGGAGCGGACGCTCTGGGATGCGTTGCGTGACAAGCCGGGAACAACTTGCCTCGTCGTCTCGCACCGGCACGCGGCGCTCGAGATTGCGGACCAGATCATCGTGATGAAGGAGGGGCGCGTGGATGCCGTGGGCTCCCTCGATGACCTCCTCCTGACCAGCGATGAACTTCGGTATCTCTATGGTATCGGTGAGGATGCCTGACCGCTGACGAGACCCTGTAATTCCTCCGGCGACGTCAGCCGTATCGCAATCTGCGGCAGGTTGAACCACGTCGTCGGCTCTTGCAGGTTGTCGATGTAATCCTTGACGCGCGGCGTCGCGGCGATGCGATGAATAAAGGCGTCCAGCTGTGGATAGCTGCCCGAAAACGTTTCCGGGGCGAACGCCTTATACCAGTTACAAAGAACGTTGAAGGCATGCAGGTCGGCCATGCTCAGGCGGTTGCCGACGAAGTAGCCGCTCCGGGACGGATTCGCTTCCAGGTATCTCACGAAACCATCGAGGTGGCCAGCGAAGCCGCCTGTTGCAACGCCCCAGACCCCGCGCCCCATGTAAGCTTCCTTGCGAGCCTCGACGACGTCGTCGGGGATGCCCCGCTTGATGATGATCTGCAGCAGACCGCTCCAGTGGAAGAGCGCGTCGTAAGCGTGTGCGCAGACTTCCGCTATCGCCCTGCGCTCTTTCTCGTGGTCGCCCGCGAGGTCATGTTTCGTCGCCAGGTAGTCCATGATGACGGTACTTTGGTTCAGGTAGACATCCTGGTCGACGTATAACGGCACGTGGCCATTGCGAAAGCAGCGTTTGACGACCTGCGCGCCCGAACTGTCTCGTTGGCTCCATTCGCCTATGGAGATCTGGATCAGGTCATGGTCGACGCCCGCGAGATGGAGCGCGCAGCGAATCGGCCATGCGATGCCGATGATGTCGAAGTAAACGAGTGTCGGTTTCGATACCGATTGTTCGTTCAATCCTGAAATAGTGCGACAGAGTGCTTCGATACCGCCCGAGTCCTGTTCAGACACGATACTGTTTCCTTCGACCTGGGAGGCTCAGTTTACGAGTTTCCGGCATCGCGTGTGCCTTTATTTGACGCGACGAAACACCTGTCCTGCCAAAGTCTGGCTGTCATGGAATCCAAGCTGCCTGTAGGCGTGTAGAGCAGCCTGCTCGGAGGGACTCCCAACGCGTACATGTAAAAAGGCCCTGTCGCCCTGTCCATAGATGCGCCGCATCAGGTTTGCCATGAGACGCTTGGCGAGGCCCTTGCCGCGTGCCCGTTCCGATGTACAAACGGCGCTGATTTCAGTCCAGCCCGGCAGCCGGAAACGTTCGCCTGCCATTGCAATGAGTTCGCCGTTCTCGAAGGTCCCGACATAGCGACCCATGCGGCCTGTATGAATCGCGAACGGGCCCGGGTCGGTTTCCCTTGCAAGGGCCAGCATCTGGTCTGCATGCGTCTCATCAAGATCGGTCCCGGTCGATTCGATGCCGTCGATCGTGGGCACCTCGCACACCATCTGCGTGACCCGGATCTCTGTGAGGTGCTCGAACGAGGACGGCACGCGGGATGAGTTGGTCGGATCGGTGAGCAAGACGATGGACTCGCCCACACTGACCAGCGCCTCGAGGCTGTCAAACCCGGTATCGTCTCCCAGCGCCGCAAAGGGCGAGATATCCGCATGAAACCGTGCGGCCCGTCCCTCGCGAACACCCAGATGCGACTGCAACGTCTGCAGCCCATGCCAGGCGGGATTCTTGAGTGACTCGGACATGTGCCGGTTCTCGACGATTTTCTCGCGGCAAGCATACACGCTTACCGGCATATCCAACACACGACCCGGTCATTTACAATGAAGCGCCGTCAATCAGGACACGTCATGTACATCCTGTTGCTGGTCACACTGTTGTACCTGGGCTATCGCGTTCTCGCGAGTGGCGTTCGGGCGCGCAATCGCCGGCGGGCAAGCGCCGGCGTGCTGATCT
>JAGRIN010000431.1 GCA_020443245.1 Pseudomonadales bacterium | reverse complement strand
CGTGGCCATTGCCGCCGTCGTACACCACGATCTTGTCGAACTCGATGTTGCTGATCGCCTTCGCCTGCGCCTCGACAATCGCATCGAGTTTGTCGACGATCATGAGCCTCGCTGCGGCATCGGCATCGCCGCCCGCGGCGCGCACAATTGCGTCGAAGCCCTCCGCCATCTTCATCAGGATCTCGCGACGCCCCTCGGCTTCACCGCGCAGCCTGGCAAGCGTGGCATCCCCTTCCGCCTCACCGGCCAGCACCATTCGGGATTTGTCGCCTTCGGCCTCTGTGGTCACGCGCTCCTTCTCAATCTGGGCAGGCACCACAACGTCTGCAAAGCGGGTCGCACGGTCACGTTCGGCACGCGCCGATTCCGCGGCACGTTGCGCCTCATACCCTTCCTGCTCGGCGGCTGCACCCTTGACCGCTTCCGATGCATCGCCCAGGCGTTTCGCTTCTGCCCGCGCAACACGAAGTTCCGCTTCTGAACCCGCCTCGACCGCCTTGGCCGTGTTCTCGCCGGAAACGGCTCGCGCATTCGCATCGGCGACCTGGACGCGCTCTTCCTGTACCGCCCTCGCACTGCCCACTGCGCCGTCCCGATCCTGCTGGGCGACTTCTATGCGTGCCTTGTTCACCGCCTCCGCCGCCGCGCGGCGCCCGAGGGCTTCGATATAGCCTGACTCGTCAGTGATATCGGAGATGTTCACGTTGATGAGCCGCAACCCGATCTTGATGAGTTCCGATTCAATGTTCTCGAGCACGCGAGACTCGAATGTTTCCCGATCACCGTTGATTTCCTCAATGTCCATCGTCGCGATCGTCGCACGCAGTTGACCGAAGATGATGTCCTTAGCGGTCTCTTCTATCTCGCCGGTGGAAAGCGAAAGCAGTCGTTCCGCCGCGTTGTTCATCAACTCTGAGGTCGTGCCGATGCCGAAGGTGAAGCGCGACGGAACGTTCACGCGGATGTTCTGCTTCGATAATGCGCCTTCGAGCTTGATGTCGACGGTCATCGGCGTGAGGTCAAGATAGCGGTAACCCTGGATAACGGGCCAGACGAACGTTGTACCGCCGTGAATCGTCCGGGCGGATTGCCCGCCGCCGATCTGGCCGTACTTGACCAGTAGCTTGTCGGAAGGACATGTCTTGATGCGTCGGCTGACCGCGAGAATCGTCCCGACAACAACGATAGCGAGAATCACTACGAGTACGAATGAAAATGACATATTGGAACTCCTTAGCGGTTAATGTATTTGCTGACAACGAGTTGACTGCCGTTCACGTCGAGCACGAGCGCGGGCGCGTTCCGCGGCAGTTCCTCACCGTCTGTGACAGCGTGGTATTCCTTGAGACGTCCCTGCACCGTGACCATGACCTTGCCGACACCGCTGCGGCTTGCCGGGACATGAAGCGTGACGCGGCCAACCTCGTCGATCGCGTTCTCGAGCCGGATGTTTCCTGCATCCTTGAGACGCGAGAGCCCGAACAACAGCAACAAGTTGACACCCACCAGTGTGCTGCCCACAAAGAATCCGACGACGGCAATCAGGAATGCGTTCGAGATGCCCCAGTCGTGGACCATCAGCCCGCCCCACGAAAAACCCATCAGGAACGCGACACCATTACGGATAGTGAAGATGTCACTGAAGTCGAGCGCGCCATCGCCACCGTCAGCATCGGCGTCAAGGTCCAGGTCGTCACCGGCAATGCCCACCAGGCCCAGCGCAAACTGGATCAGGAAGACGAGTGTCGAAAACACACCCGTTAGCACAAGGAATTGCTCAAGGCCTGTCAGGGCATCGAACCAGTTGGTCATCGTGCGATCCTCCGCGTGGCTGTTACTTGAGATCAGTTAATGCCCAAGTTGCGCGAGGGACAATCAGACCTTCGTTTATGCGCAGGTCAAATGGTGAGAAAAGCGTGGGCAACTGCTGGATGAAACATGGAAAGCCGATGGAAACGGGTTCACAGACACCGACCAGCGACTACTTTCATGGGAGGGCCCGATGACGACGCCGCGATCCTGGTTGTTGTTACCGTGCAGCCCGGTAACGTCGCCAGACAAGAAATGACGGGATCGCAAACACAAGGAGCAATTCGGCGAACACCGGCGCTTCTTCGCGCATCGTGTAGCCGGTGTGAACGATGCCGATCCAGAGATCGATGCTGATCGCGACAACCCAGATCGGCAGGAACACGAGCGCGCCCCGGGCCATGCCCTTGCGACCAAGCACCCAGAACCCGATACCGAGACACGCAACGAGCACGAGGAGTCCGAATCCCGCCACTATGAGCGTATGCACAACGTTGGCCTTTCACCGGTCTTCACACACGCACCATGTTAGAGGATCGAGGGAGCGTGCTCTAGCCCGGACTATTCATGATCGGGGTCATGTTGCGTAGTTTGGTCGAGTTTC
>JAGRIN010000430.1 GCA_020443245.1 Pseudomonadales bacterium | reverse complement strand
CCGCCTGCAGGACTCGCCGCCGCCGCAAGACGCGACGCCAGTTCGGCCTTGTGGTCATCCGCGCGCCATGCGAGCAGGATCCCCTTGATGGCCGCAACTGTCGCCATGGGCTCGTCGAACATGAAATGGTGGTAAGTGCCCGGGATGGTGAAGATCGGCAAAAGACCACCGGAAATCTCTGCGAGGTATTCACCGTCCTGGGCGCCGCCATCGGTGCTGTGCTCTCCCAGGACGACGGCACGCCAGCACGCCAGCGTAACGAATTTGTCACGCTGGGCACGTCCCATCTCCAGATGGTCAAAAAGCGACGGATCGAACTTCCATGTCCAGCCACCTTCTACTTCACGCAGCGACTGCCTGGCCAGGTACTCAATAATATAAGGATGCTGGCAGGGCTGTTCGGGCACCAGGCGAAAACGGCCCAGCGCGGTGCCGAGGTCATCGTAGACCCGGGTCGGCCTCGCCGGCCCGCGTTTTTCGAATTCGAGTCCCCACTCCACATACTGCTCCGGCGGTGCGACCGTGAAATCGCAGAACACGATGCCTCCCAGTCGATCGCCGAAGTGGTGACCCGTCTCGAGCGCGACGAAACCGCCAAAGCTGTGTGCAACCACAAACGGGTTTTCACCGAGTCCGGCGTGCTCAGCAACCGCCATCACCTCACGTGCGAACACTTCGCCCGAGTACTTCTCGCGCCATCCACTGTCACCATTGCCGGAGAGCGAGAGCGCAGCCACGCGAAACTGGTCCGCAAGAAAAGGGGCCACGAACCGCCACCATTCGAGATGGGCGTTGCTGCCGTGAACCAGCACAATACCGGGACGACCGGGTTCTCCCCACACCGCATAGCGAATCGTACATCCTTCGACATCGACAGAGCCGTTTTCCGACGGTGCGTCGAGCGCGCGTTGGAACCAGTCGGGTTTTACCTGCATCGATTTCTTCCGCCTTATCATTCAACAAAGCGCGTAACGATAGCGCATTTGATGTGCCCGGTCGCGCGGAAACATTGACTGGGAGAATTCAATATGCGTCCATCATGGAATCGATGTAAGCACCGCTCCGAGGCGCAAAGGAGAAATGACCGACGCGAGGGTTGCATTCCAGCGAAGCTTCTACGACCTGCTCCTGCGGATGGAGGAAGGTCACGAAGATCTTCCGGCTATCCTGCACGAAGCGCTTGAGCTGATCTCCGGCGCTTGCGACGCGAGCCAGGGGTATCTCGAAATTTGCGATGCCGATGGCGCGAGAGTCTTCCAGTCGTTCAGTATCGACGACAGCGACATTGCCGGACTGCAGCAGACCATCTCGACCGGGATTATCGCTGAGGCGATCCGGACACGCGAGACGATACTCATTCCCTCGGCACTCGTCGATCCGAGATTCGAAACCCGCGAAAGCGTGCAGAGGATGCAAATCGAAAGCGTACTGTGCCTGCCGTTCTTCGGAAGCCGGACCAGCGGCATTCTCTATCTACAGGGTGATCCACACTTCGAGTCGCAGGCGAGAACAATCGTGCTCGATACCAAACTGTTTGCCCGGCACGTCTCTCCCTTGCTGGACACCCTGCTCTCCGAGCGCGAGCGCCTGATGGACGACGACGAGTTTGGCACACTGCGCACCCGGCACGATCTCGATGGCATTATCGGACAAAGTGCCGCCCTCGGGCGCGTCATCTCTGCGGCGATGATGGTAGCGCCCCTTGATGTCACGACGCTGCTGCTGGGAGAAACAGGGACCGGCAAAACGAGCCTGGCGCACGCGATCCACCGCAACAGCCAGCGCCGGGATGCGCCGTTTGTCGAGATCAACTGTGCAGCGTTGCCGGACACCCTGATCGAGAACGAACTGTTCGGCGCGGTGCCGGGTGCACACTCGAGCGCTACCCGTCACGTACCCGGCAAACTCTCGGCAGCAGACACCGGCACACTCTTCCTCGACGAAATCTGCGAGTTGCCCCTGGAATCGCAGGCCAAACTGTTGCAATTCCTTCAGTCAGGACAGTACTACCCATTGGGATCGACAAGACTCGAGTCTGCAGATGTGAGGCTCATCTGTGCCACGAACCGCGACATCGTCGCAGAAGTGGAAGCGGGAAGGTTTCGTGAGGATCTCTACTATCGCGTCAATTCGTTCATATTGCAGGTTCCGACGTTGAGCGAGAGAAAAAGTGACATCGCATTGCTGGTCGAACACATGGTCGAGGCGTGCTGCAAACGGCACAACTTTCCGCCCCTCCGTGTTTCGTCCCAGGTGATCGAAACCTTGTCCCGAAGACAGTGGCGTGGAAACCTGCGCGAACTGAACTCGGTGATCGAACGCGCGTGCATCAACGCGCGAATGCACGGGCAGGATGAGATCAGCGTTGACGACGAATCGGCGACCGACGAGACAGGCGCCGCCAGGGGTGAGACATT
>JAGRIN010000429.1 GCA_020443245.1 Pseudomonadales bacterium | reverse complement strand
ATCACACACTCATCCGCCTCAGCTGGCGATACGGACCCACCCTCCAGTTGCTCGGCAATACCGGCAAAGCCACACATCCGTGCCCACTGCGCCGGCGTTCTGCCGCTGATCGAAACGCCGGTTGCGGTCACGAGCGGTGGCTGACCTTCGACGCCGCGGTCCTTGATACTCGGGTCGGCGCCGTGCGCAAGCAACATCGACACCACCTCGGCATAACCCCGCATGGCTGCAACATGGAGCGGCGTGTTGCCGGACGCGGAGAAAACATTCGGATCCGCCCCACGGTCCAACAACCGCTTCAGGTGGCGCTGACGATTGAACAGGGCCGCGGCCCATACCGCAGACTCACCCGTCGCACAGCCGCATCTGCCGTCTGGATCGGCACCCGCATCGAGCAGGAGATCGAATATCGCCATGTCGTCCAGTTCGATGGCCGAGATCAGCGCGGTGGCGCGATTCGGAAACGGCAACACGCGTCGGTGCGTCAGATCGTGGGACCAGTTCTGCTCTGCGTTCGCAAGCGCCGGCGATGCAGCGAGCAGAACGCGCATCTCGGCCAGGTTGCGTTCGCGCATTGCGATGAAGAACGCGGTCTCGTTGGAAAATTCTGCCGTCGCCGAGGGTTTCAAGTGTTCAATAGACTTTTGCATTAGCTGCTCTCCCTGGTCCCTGAGTTTGCGCCGGGCGTCGTGCAAGCGCTTCTTGACTGTCGAAAGTGGAATCTCGAGGAAGTTCGCAATCTCCTCGCCTGTGATGTCGGCGAAGTACTGCAGGGCGATAACCAGCCGAAGCTGCTCCGGCAGTGCAGAGATCGCGAGGTGCAACCTGTCCGCAATCTCTTCGGCCTGGGCAGATTGTTCCGGGCTGTCATCACTCGAGGGCTCGTCAGGCAATTTCGCGTCGATCGTCACCAACTGGCGACGACGCGTAACGCGGTCACAGCACTTGACAACAATTCGGCGTAGCCAGCCCGGAAACGCCGCCGGCTCATCGAGTTGATGCAGGCACAGGTGCGCTTCGAGAAAGACTTCCTGGGCGACCTCTTTCGCGGTCTCAAAATCGCCAACCCAGGAAAATGCAGTCGCGGTGACCTGGTCCTGGAAGCGAACAACGAGCGCGCGGAACGCGGCAAGGTCTCCTGCCTGCGCCAACGCAACCTCGCTCGCATATTCGTGGTTCACACTGCCGGTTCCCGTGACATCCTCTACCCTAAAGACCCGCCTGGTGCCACCTGGGATACCAATGCATGCACAATACCGCAAGATGAGGAGGCGAACTGGCGGCTTGGGCGCGGACGACCAGGCACTCGGGAGAGCGACGTCTTCCAGTCGGTGCCGGCGTTCAATCAGGCGATTCGGTCTGTCAGTTCGCGATTCGGCGCAATGCGGCGAACTCGTTCTCGTCGGTCCACTCGATGATGAAGGCGCCGACGACGCCTTCCGGACCGACAAACTGGCGCAGGTGACGCGCCGGGAACTGGATGCGCTTGCCGCCGCGGGTCTCCGCGATCACGGCACTGGCGCCCCCTTCGTAGTATTGCATCAGGGTCTGCTGCGGAATGTTGAGACGAATCTCCGCACGGTTCATTTGGACAAGGACCTCATGTCTCCCACTATCGGCAAACTACCGCAGCACTTTAGCCAAATCCAAGGATAATCCGCCGGATGGTCATTGGAAGGCACGAATGGCTTGGCCTGTGGGTCAGGTACCTGTAATTTCGTACAGTTATTCAACCGTTACCAGCACGTCGATCCCGACTTCACTCAACGCAGGCGACGAATTCGTTCCCTCGCGCGAGACCCCAGCGCTTTGTCTGGAGACTGATCAGGGCGTGCATCTTGTTGCTGTACCCTGCCTCTTTTGTGATCGTCCGATTTTTCCTTGCTCGCAACCGCCGGCGCGGGTGCTTCCCGTCTTCGCATCGACGACGAATCATCTCTCGAGGGCCCCTGGCGTACCGTGTGTTCCCGACGCGGCGCAGACACGCGACTGGGTTGCGTCGAATAGGACTGTACCGTTCGCGTGGACGTCGAGCGGCGTTCGCTATGTTGAGAGGCTGACGAAGCGCGCCAGTCGCCACGCGAACGCGCCTTTTGGTCACGCGACGGCTCATTATGCGAGCGGAAGGCCGTGTCACTTGCATCGCGCCGTTCATGCCGTTCTTGACGTTCGTGACGATCTTGACGTTCGTGACGCGCCTGCCGCGAGCGATATTCATGTGCTTTCGGGCGCCAGACGTGATCGGCGTAACGATGGTGATCGCGTTCCCGAACATGCCGTACATAGAAGCGACTGACATAATGGCGACCGTGGTAAGGATGGTGAGCGTAGTCAATGCCATACACGTGGACAATTCGCGAATGCCACCCCAGCACGAACGCGGTCGTCACGCCGAAGAAGTGCGTGTTGTCGAATGCATAGTCGTCGGCATAGGGATAGTAGTAGAGCGG
>JAGRIN010000041.1 GCA_020443245.1 Pseudomonadales bacterium | reverse complement strand
CGCCGTAGGAAGGCCAATGTATCCCAGTCCATAGATGGAGATTGTGTCCAGCTTCATCGCTTCGTTACCCCGGTACTACCCTTTGTGTGTTATGTGCGTCTAGAGCACCTTGTCCCATGCCTCGGCGACCGTCCCGGTCTCATACGCGGCGCCGGTGCGAATCGCGTTCGCCCGCATCCGGTCGTAAGTCGAGGGATTCTCCAGGAGTTCGAGGAACGGTTCGGCGAAAGCGTCGACATCGAGTGTATCGACCAGGAAACCGTTTTCCTTGTGCGCGATGCAATCCTTGAGATCACCGACATTCGACACGACCGACGGCAAGCCGCACATCATCGCCTGCAAGAGCGCCTGCGAAAGTCCTTCCGATTCGGAAGTCAAAACGAAGACTTTTGAGCGGCGTAACCAGTCAGCCACGTTGTTCTGCCAGCCGGCGAAGTATACCGCGTCGCCGAGTCCAAGGTTAGTGACCTGGGCGACGAGTGCCTCGCGGTCAGGGCCGTCGCCGACGATCACGGCTCTTGCCGTGGGGACCGAGGCCACAACTTTCCCGATCACGTCGATGAACAGGTCGACACGCTTGACTGCCGAGAGCCGACCCACAAGGATGAAGTCGAACTCCGGCGCGGTGTCGCCAGGATGGAATACCTCCCCGGGGAATCCGCCCGGAATAATCGCCAGTGTTCGCTGGACACCGCGACCCTGGAAATAGTCTACCGCCGTCTCACCCATACATATCGTCAGGTCGATTCGCCTGACGAATGCGAGGAGCAGCGACTCGATGAAGGGGTCAGGGCCATCGAGTTTCCCGTACAGCTTGTTCTCTGTCTCGAACCCGCCGCCCTGCACTTCCCTCGGACCGCCACCGCAGATATACAGGGAACGCGCGCGCGTAAGGCGGGCGACGATAGCGGCGACCATGCCGTTCAGGAGCAGGTGGAAGCCGCCGATGACCTGGTAGCGTCGCGTAAGCCCGAGCCAGGCAAAAAGCAATGTCCGGGCCGCAACCCCGCCGACGGCCCGTACCAGGGCGGGCGGCGGATACGCGGCAGAGACGCCTTCCATCGCGGGCACCGGACGGTCGGCGACCATGAGGATATGACCCACGCGGCCGGATTGCGCGAGTGGAACCAGGTGTGTCGTCAGCCACTGGTCGGAGTAGAAAGTGCCGGTGATGAGCACGTCCTGCGGCTCGTCGCCGCGCTGCCGGCGCGGCACAATCTGCACGACAAAGAGTGCAGCGGCCATGACGAGCGTGAACAGGCGCAGGAACATTCGGTACAAGGTCAAAGGCTCCAGTCAGGAAACTCGAGCGCCGGCCAGGCAATCGAGGCGCTTTGCCGGCCGCTGGCATCGGGCGCGTTCAGTTCGAGGTCAAAGGCAGTCTCACCGTTCGCCACGAGACGGACGCGCCTGGTGTGATCAGGGATATACCAGCACATGCCTGCCAACTCCGCTACGGGGAAGTGGCTTGTTGTTTCGATGGTCAGTTCATCCCCGGACTCAGTCGCGCTGAACGACAGGGAACGCTGCGCGTCGACATAGCCGAGCAGGCGACGCGTCGTCGTCACGAGAATCCTGCCTTTGTCTGCATACGCTGCGAGACGCCGGAACCCGTCGACCGAAGATGCCGGCAGGAACTTGCCGGCGCTGGTCTTGCCGAGATGCGTGTAGAAGATGGAACGCCCGCCGCTTTCGACGACCCGGTCCAGAATCCGGGGCACGAGTACTTCGCCGATCCCGTCGCCGGTTTCGTTGTGCGAGACGCCGCCCCACGATGGGTTTGAGCGGATGAATTCGACGATACGTTGACCCGAGTCCAGCGTTGCGTCCCGAAGCAGGGACTTCTCGGCGTGCATTGCGTATTTTGTCGAGCCGCCGATCGCGAGCGCGATCTTCGCGGCTTCCTTGGCCATCGTTATCACCGTGGCCACCGGATGCTGCCACGAGAAGATGCCCGCAAGTGACAACGGCGCATCCTTGGCGACGATGCTGGTCACCCGTCCCTTCCAGATATACCGGATTCGCCCTGTCGTGACGTCCGCGTGGTAGCAACCTGCACCGACCGATGCGCCTTCGCCGAACATGATCTCCGCGTCGAAATTGCTTTTCGCCTCGGCGTGGTCGATCCACACCTGGGGACCGCACCCGTACTTGTCCAGTTCCTCCCAGCAAGCGATCACGTCCTGGCGAGACGTGACGAGATCACCGAACGAGTGCAGGCAGTCGATGTGCCCCGAGCGCATCAGGGCTACCAGTCTCGCGCGGTCTTCATCCGTTGCGTTGAACCAGCTGAACTGGCCTGCCGGCATGCGAAAGTACAGGGTATTGCCAACCTCCAGGCCCACCCCCTTGCCGAGCGCGGTTTCCCCTTTGGTATTGAGGAATCGTGCGGTCTCGAAGTAGGCCTCGGCGTCCGGTGTCTCATCGAGGTCGCTGCAAATCGCCAGCATCGCATCGAAGGGATACGGATTTTTCCTGAGGGAAATCATCGGCGCGGAATCAGTTCGTCGTAAATCCGCGCCGTATTCTCGGCGAGACGTTCGGACGAGAAATGGTCGATGATTCTCTGCCGCGATTTCTCGCCCATCGAGGTACGCAGGCTCTTGTCTTGTGCCATTTTCTCGATGGCGACCGAGAGTTCCTTCGCATCGAGCCCCACGATGTAACCGGTTTCGCCGTTCACCACGATGCGGTCGTTATCGGAAACACGGGTCGCAATTGTCGGAACGCCGCATGCCATCGACTCCAGCACGACATTCGGCGTCCCTTCGAACAGCGAGGGCAACACCGTGAAGTCGCAGGCCGGATAGACAGACTCCACATCATCCCGGTTGCCCAAAAGGATGCACATGTCTTTCAGCCGCGTCGTGTTGATGGTCTGCATGACCTGCGCGTGGTATTCATCGGAGCCGTGCATGCCGCCGTAAAGCATGTCTCCAACCAGCAGGATCTTCAGGTTCGGAACACGGTCGCCAAGGCGAAGCAAGGCATCGAAGAGCAGGGGATGGTTCTTCTGCTGCTTGAAGCTCGCGAAGACACCCAGCAACACACAATCCGCCGGCAGGTCGAGCGCGCGACGCGCATCGTCCATCGGAAGCGGTTTGAATCGCGACGTATCGATGCCGTTGTAGATGACGCGGTATCGGTCCTCGGGCAGCCCGAGCAGCTTGCTGTTGAAGTCCGCGCCTGACTGCGAGTTGGCGATGATCACATCGAACATCGAGTTGGTCAGCTTGTAGGTAACGTACTGCACACGCTTCAGTGTGTAGTTCGTGTTTCGTTCGGCACCGATGACCGAGAGCGACCTGAATGACAAGAAGCCGGCCAGTCGCGTCGCGATCTCGGCATCGAACAGATAGCCGTGCAGGATCTGGAAGTCATACTGCTTGACGAGGTCCAGCAGTTTGAAGACGACCGAAAAGTCGAACCGCGACTTCTTCAGCGTTATGTGAACGGGCACCTCGCGCCTGACCTGTGTGCTGAGCGGCACATAGTCTGACAGGCTGGCAATGTGGACGTCGTAAGCGGTCAGGTCGATGTTGTTGACCAGTTCGACGATCTGCCGCTGCGCGCCGCCGTATTCCAGGTTGCTGACGACGATAAGTATGCGGGTTCGTGGTGCGTTCATATTTGGGGTCTATAACTGCTTGATATAGCGACCGGTTGGCCAGACATTAAGCCAGAAAAGAAGCTTGTTGACCAAGGTCTTCCTGGCGGCGAAGACGCTTTTTCCGGTGCGCGCACGCGCCTTGAAGCGAGTCTTGTAGTCACCTGCGTAGGCGAGAAAGTCGTAAACGCGGACTTGCCTGTCAATCGCGTAGCCTATGGCGCTGTCAATGGCGACAATGCCCGCTCCGTTTTGGGCCGGATCGAATCCGGCCTGGATTTCATAGAGCCTGTCGCCGTAGACGAAGCCATAGCGGATTGCGACAGGGTTACCGTCGAGTTCGAGGCAGAGTGCCGCGAGCCAGCCGATCCCTTCTATCTGCCTCGACACTGCTTCGATGAACTTCGCGAAGTGTGGCTTGCGGTCGAAACTCCCAGGCTCACCGGCAGCTTGCCATCTGCGCCGGTGCAGGTCGCGCAGCACGTCGAAGGCATGGCCGGGGTCGCCCGACAGGTTCGACAGCGTAAGGGTTCCGTTTTCGCCGAGTTTCTTGCGATATCGCTTCAGGTTGTTGCGCTGGCGTGTACCGAGTGACGACATGAACTCGTCGTGGGAACCGGGCAACGTCACCGCGTAGTACTCAAATTCCCGCGTCCCGCTGACGAGACCCAGTTCGTCGCAGAGGTCACACAGTCGTTGCGATGCGCGGCTCTCTTCATCGGTGTACGGGACGAAAAGGTAGTGGAAGGCCTCGGATTGTTCTGCCGCCGCGCCGGCGATCGCGGCAATCGCCGGGCGCTCGTAGTCGGGGTCAACCAGGATGTCCTGGTATTCAGCGGACGTGTCGCGGTCCGCCGCGATCCGCAGGCACCGGACGGTCCATAGCCCCAGCAACCTCAGTCGCGCTATGTAGAAAGGCGCGAGCGCAACGAGGTGCTCGCCGTCCCAGACGGCAATGAAGAGCAGGGGATCGTTGGAGATTCGCGTCTCGATCCACGTACGTACCCACAACGGCGTCAGGAAAAGATTGGTTTTCCCTGTGCTGGCAAGGAGCTGTTGCCAGGCTGGCTCGATCGCGGCGAGTTCATCGGACGATCTCAGGATCGTTGTGGCCAGCCCCATGAAGCGCAATCAGATCCGGTACTCTACAATGAGTCCCGAAGGCTTCGACTCGACGTTCGGTGTGCCTGCGTCGAACTTTCGGCGGGTGCCTCCCGTCCACAGGTTCAGCGAAAGCCTGGTGTTCGGCGTGTATCGGATCGAGAAGCGCCAGGACGCATCGTCATAGTCCTCGGAGGGCGCGGCGGGTAGGGCCATCTCGAACTGGTTCTGGGTCCAGTTGGCCCGCACCGACAGCATCACGCGCGGGCTGGTGCGGTATCGAAACTCTGCGCGCGCCCCGGTTACATCGCGGTCTTCCGGCAGTGTCTGGTAATCCTGTTGGTCGAGCCAGGCGCCGACATCCAGGGTACTTTTGCCCTCGCCGAAGTTGAGGACAGTACTGGCTTCATATCGTCGTCGCTCGATGATATCGGAGGCGCCGAAGTTGCCATCGCCGTTATCGAGCGGGTTTTCCACTGACTGGTCGAGCGAAAGTCCCAGCGCCGAGTCGGTCAGTTCCTGTGTGGCGGAAAGACGCCAGACGGTGTTCTGCGTCGTGCGGGTGAATTCCGCCGAGGCAAACGTGCCGCGAAACGACGTGCCCACGTTGCGCTTCACATGGTTGCTGCCGAGCTGCAGTTCGAGCTGCCACGACTGGCCCTGGCCCGTATAGTTCACGCCGGCCCGGTCGGACTTGTAGTCCAGGATGGCGGCATCGGAACTGGTGTCCGAGTATTGGCCGAAGATGCCGACGGAACTGCGCGCGCCAATCGACTGCGTGTAGTTGATATTCGCCTGTCCCTGTTTCGTCGAAACCAGCATGCCGTTGTCGAATGACGTGTCGACGTAGGTGGCACCGAGCTGCAGGTGGCTGTCGCGTCCGAAGTTGAGCATCAGCACCGGTCCCGTGCTGATCACGCTGCGGTTGGTCTGGTTGTCCGGGGTGTCGACATCACGGGAGTTGATCGTCAGGCGGTTTCGGTTCTGGTAGAAATTCCAGAACAGGCGTCGATCCGCGATGGTCCACTTGAACGTGCCTTCGCCGAGTACGTCGGTACGATCAGGGAACGTGCCTCGATCGTAGATAGTTCGCTTGGCGCTGTAGCGCAGGTTTCCTTCGAGATTCGTGAACTGTAGCCCGTAGTCGATCCGGACCTGCGGAACGGCCCAGGTGTCCGCGACGTCGCCGGGTGGCGGCAAGAGACGTGAGTTGTCGGAGTACTGGATATCCGCACCAATATAAGTGTTCAGCTCATGCCCCGAGGCGGCACCGGAACACAGGATGAGCGAGAGCGTTGCCCAAGCCGTCGCGCGCAAACTTGTCTTGTTGTTCATCGCCCGCGAGTCCCCCAAGTTTTAAATGATGATTGTTTTTGCGGGTGTCAGGATTCCCGCATGACGATCCCGGCGACCTTCGTCGTGCCGATCAGTTCCACCGCGTCGGTGACCTGCGCCTGGCTCACAAGCCCGCTGGACAACTGGAAGATGACCATGTCGCAGACGTTGGCCAGTACCAACACTTCGCTCGAAAGTTTCATGCTGGGTGCGTTGATGAACAGGTATCGATCGGGATAGCGAACCTTGAGTTCGAGTACGATCTGTCGCATCCGAGCCGACTCGAGGGTTTCAGTCCTGGTCTCGGTCAGGCTGCCCGACGGCACGATCCGCAGGCGATCGATTCCGGACTCGTTGATCAGCAGCGAAATGTCGTCGGCGTCATCCTCGATGAAGTCGACGAGACCTTCCCCGTCGCTTTCCTCGGTCAACTCGTCCAGCAAGCTGTGACCTGCGTCGCAGTCGATGACGATCGAGGACCGCGAACGGTCGAACGCGAAGACCGCGCCGAGGTTCAGCGACAACAGCGCCGTGTCATCGTCGGGTGCAATCGCTGACACCAGGCACACGAAGTTTTCGTAGTTGGAAAGGCGAAGCAGCTTGTTGCGCAGGTCGCGGTAGATGTTCAGTACCTCGACGTTGTCCATGCCCGGATAGATGATGCCGAGCTCATTCAGTCGCTCATCGCTGAGGCGCGACGTGGTGCGCATGTCCCGGATGCGATGGGCCAGTGGTCCCATCAGCTCACGGGACTGTGAGTCGGAATCCGTCATCGCCTGTCAGATCAGTTGAAAAGAAATGGTGGCTATCGCGTAGGTTGCCACGACTCCCGCCGTGGACAAGCCTATTTTCTTCCAGCTTCGTTTCACCTTCTTTGCCGGTGGTAGTACTGCCAGGACGATACCCGGATAAATCTCGTTTAGTTGTTCGGAGAACCGGATGGTCGGGTCGAGCACCACCCATGCCACCATGATGCCGAGCGGGATGATGAGTCCGATAATCGGGCCGGCAATGGCAAAGTAGATGAAAGAAAGTCCGGCAGGTACGGTCGGGAATGCCGCGGGCTCCAGAATCTTGTAGGTGACGCCCTGGCCCGCGAGGTCGAGTGTCATCGAAATTCGTGCCCGTTCCTTGCGCTCCAGCAGGTCTTCATAGATGTTCTTCGTAACGTCGTAGTCACGGGTGAGTTCGGACAATTCGGCCTGGTTTGCCGCAACGCGTTGCCGACGCTTGTATTGTTCTTCGAGGCGCCGCTGGTTGGCGGCAAGCCGATGTTTCATGGCCTGGACGTTCACCTTCGCATCGGCGAGCTGGTTGCTCAGTTCTTCGTAGATCGGGTTCAGCTTCTCGCCGGTGAGGTCATCGGACCCACCCTGGTTCGATTTCTTCTGGTTGCTGTTTTCAACTTCGACGATCGTTCGCTTGAGGTCCTGGATCTGCAACTTCAAATCGACCACATCAGGGTGCTCGTCGCGGTAGTTGAGCTTGAGTGTTTCAAGTTGCTGTTCAAGCTGCGCGAGGCGCTCCCGGTAGACGCGAGCACTGTAGTCCGACGTCACGTAGCGGCTCTCGCTGGCGATCTGGGCCTCGAGTGCGGAGATACGAACCTCGCCGGCTTCGATGTCGACAGAGGTCTCGTCGATGAGCGACTGCAGCCGCGCGATCGACGAGTTGACCTGGGACTCAACCCCATCGACGTTGTCGGCCTCGAATGCCTTCAGTTTGTTCTCGGCCTCGACGAGCTGGCTCTTGTAGGACTTCACCTGTTCGTCGATGAAGGTATAGGCGCTCTTGCTTTCGGAACGCTTGTTCTGGGCGCTCTCTTCAATGAAGAGGCTGGTGATTTTGTTCACCACCGCATAGCTGACTTCGGGGTCCGCATTGTCGTAGGTGATCTTGATGTAGTTGTCCGCTGGCGCGCTGATGGAAATGTCATCTCGCAGGTTCTTCGTCGCACTCTCCATCAAATCGTCGGTCCCGAACCTCGAAGGGTCGAAGGATGAGCGCACGACCTGTTGCAGGATGCGAGGTGAGAACATGATCTCCTGGACAATCCGGATCCGCTCGTTCTTGGGAAGGGTTACGGCAGTCTGGCCCTCGAGGAGCGGCTTGATGACGTTCTGGTTGTCCGCGAAGATCGTGACGGACGTTTCATACTTGGGCTTGTACAACATGCCGATCGCCAGCACGATGAAACTGACCACGCTCGCGCAGGCAATGATCAGGCCGATACGATTCACTATCTGCTTCAGTATCGCCCGAACGTACTGGAGTATGATCAGGGGGTTCATCTATCAGAAACTCTTTTCTGGCACCGTGATGATGTCGTTGGGCAGGAGCGCGTAGTTCGTCTCCAGTTTGCCTTTCGACAGAATATCGTCGAGCTTTACCGGATACCGCTGCATTTTGTCGCCTTCCTTGCGGTAAAGCAGCGCCTTGTTGGGATTCGCGTAGGGTGTCAGGCCACCGGCGAGCAGGACGATGTCCATGACCGTGAGGCCGCGGCGGAAAGTGAGCGACTGCGGCGCGTTGACCGCGCCGGTGATCCGGACGCGCTGCAGGTACTCGCTGCTGGTCGCGCTGAGTACCGATACGGTCACTTCGGGCTGGCGAATGTAGTTGTTCAGCACGGCGGCGATCCGCTCCTTGAGCGACTCGGTGGTCTCGCCTGCTGCCTCCACGTCACCGGCTAGCGGGACTGAAATTGTGCCGTCAGGTAATACGACGACATCCGCGGAAAGCTCGGGGTTGCGCCAGACGCTCACCCTCAAGGTATCGCCCACGCCCACTTTGTAGGCTTCCATGAGCCCGGCCTTGGTGAGGTCCACCGGCTTTTCGGTGGCGGTCATCGAGGCGTTGGGAGCAGGGGTGGAATTGCACGCCGCCAGGAGGGTCAGCAGTGCGCCGGTGAGAACCGCACGCACAACTTCACGAGTTCGCGGCAAGTGGCTGATTTTTGAGTTCGTTCCCATTGTTCTCGCACCGATTGTGAGCCGGTAATCTTACAAGGAATCCACCCTCTTTTACATGCGCATCCCCGTTGCGGCCATGGCGCTGATCAATAGAACTGCGAATTCCTCAATTTGTCGTAATTTGCGCAAATTCATGCTGGAGCGTGGAGATCGGGTTGTATACACTTCGTTGGCTGTCGATACCGCCAGCAGATCACGTATTGCGACATTCACCACTTGGGGGATCGGGCTTGGACCTACCAGCCGAGATGTTGGAAAACCGCGTCGGTCCCGATGGGGATTGGCTCGCCTGGGACACGAAAGCTGCGCACGACTGCCTCGTGCGCCATGATGCCGGCAAGACACTCAGGACCACCGAGCGTGTCCTGGTTGCCTCGGGGCTACTGCCGCAAACGGTTTCAACGACGTCCTTGCAGGATGAATATGGGACCGCGCCGAGGGCACTGGTGGTCGAGGCACTGGAGGCCGATGCGCGACGTCGTCGAGCGACCACAATGGTGGTCCAGTCATTTACGGCACCAGACGGGTCGGAACTGCTTTTTGCGAACGATGCGCGGAAAGGCAGGAGATGGGTGTTTGTTCAGGGTGCCGCCGACGATGAGGCGTTGCTTCAGGGGCTGATCGCGCTCGCCGGGACCAAAGACACACTGATGTGGCCACATGGCGCGCTGACGGCCCGAATTCGCCGCATCGCGGCGGCGCGGGAGAGCGACACGGTGATGCAGGGTAAGCGGCGCATCCAGTTTGGCCTTGCCGCATACCACGAACATCCGCACCTGGCTGCGCAAAATGTGACCGTCAGCCCGGCGCCTGCCGCGAGGGCACTCACCCACCTCGACCGGCTGGAAGCCGAGAGCATTCATATCATTCGGGAAGTCGTTGCGCAGGCGGAGCGACCCGTCATGCTGTATTCGATCGGCAAGGATTCCTCGGTCATGCTCCATCTTGCGCGCAAGGCATTCTTCCCCGGTACGCCGCCTTTCCCGCTGATGCACGTCGACACGCGCTGGAAGTTCCAGGCCATGTATGCGTTTCGGGATGAAATAGCGAAGAGTTCGGGCATGGACCTGATCGTCCACATCAATCCGGAAGGTATAGAGAAGGACATCAACCCGTTCGATCACGGTAGCAAACTCCACACCGACGTCATGAAGACCCAGGGCCTGAAGCAGGCGCTCGACCAATATGGCTTCGACGTTGCGTTCGGTGGCGCCCGGCGTGACGAAGAGAAGAGCAGGGCCAAGGAAAGGGTGTTCTCCTTCCGGACGCGAGCCCATCGCTGGGATCCGAAGAACCAGCGTCCCGAACTCTGGCGGCTTTACAACGGCTACAAGATGTCGGGGGAAAGCATTCGCGTGTTCCCGCTCTCGAACTGGACAGAACTCGATATCTGGCAATACATCTACCGCGAGGACATCCCGATCGTGCCGCTCTACTACGCGGCCGAGCGGCCCGTGGTCGAACGTGACGGCATGCTCCTCATGGTCGACGACGATCGCATGCGGCTGCTCCCGGGCGAGCAGATCAAGGTCAGGCGAGTGCGGTTTCGCACACTCGGCTGCTATCCGCTGACAGGTGCCATCGAATCCGCGGCCAACGACCTGTCGTCGATCGTGCTCGAGCTGCTCGAGAGCAGGACGAGCGAGCGCCAGGGACGGGCCATCGATTCCGACACGGCCGGGTCGATGGAGAAGAAGAAGCAGGAGGGATACTTCTGATGAACGCAAAGTCGCTGGCAATCCAGGAACGGGTTGACGAGTACATCGAACGCCAGGCGTCGCTCGATGTCCTGCGGTTCATCACGTGCGGCAGCGTGGATGATGGCAAGAGCACACTCATCGGGCGGATGCTTTACGAGGCACAGCTCATTTTCGAAGACCAGGTCGCGGCACTCAGGAACGACTCGCGCCGGATGGGTACGCAGGGGGGCGAGATCGACTATGCGCTGCTGGTAGATGGTCTCGTCGCCGAGCGGGAACAGGGCATCACCATCGACGTTGCCTATCGCTTTTTCAGCACTGACCATCGAAAGTTCATCGTCGCGGACACGCCCGGCCATGAGCAATACACGCGTAACATGGTGACGGGCGCGTCAACGGCGGACGTCGCCGTGATCCTGGTCGACGCGACGAATGGCGTGTTGACGCAAACCAGGCGGCATTCGTTCATCGTCTCCATGCTCGGCATCCGTCACGTGGTCCTCGCGGTCAACAAGATGGACCTGGTTGACTACGACGAAGACACTTTTTCGGAGATCGTCACCGACTACGAGGCATTTGCCCACCGGCTGGCATTCTCTTCGATAACCGCGATACCGCTCTCTGCGCTGAAAGGCGAGAACGTCATCGAACGTTCCGGGCAGACGCCCTGGTACGGTGGACCGACATTGCTTGGCTATCTCGAGACGGTGGAAGTGAAAGGCGCGCTCATGGATCACGCGTTTCGTTTCCCGGTCCAGTGGGTCAACAGGCCCAATGCAGACTTTCGTGGCTACGCGGGCACAGTGCTGGCGGGTTCGATCGGTAAGGGCGAATCGATCCGCGTCCTCCCTTCCGGCGAAGTCGCAACTGTCGAGGACATTATACTCTTCGAGCGGTCGCTCGAGCGTGCGATTGCCGAACAGGCGGTCACGATTACGCTGGATCGGGACATCGACATCTCGCGTGGTGACGTCATTGTCGCAGCCGGAGATCCCTGCGAGGTGTCGGACCAGTTCGAGGTCTCGGTAGTCTGGATGGACCGGGAGCCGGGGTACGTCGGCAGGACCTACTGGCTGCTTTCCAGCAGCGGCCGGGTGAGCGCGACGCTCACCGACATCAAGTTCAAGTACAACGTCAACACGTACGAAGAGCTCTCGACGCGCAAGCTCGAGCTGAACGAGATCGGTGAGGTGACCTTGTCCGTCGACAAGGCCATCGCGTTCGAGAAGTATGAAGACTGTCCCGGCATGGGATCTTTCGTTTTGATCGACCGCTACAGCAACGCGACGGTTTGTGCAGGCATGATCAACTTTGCGTTGCGTCGCGCGCAGAACGTGCATCGCCAGGCGCTGACCATCGACAAGCATGCGCGCGCGAGACAGAGCGGACACCGGGGTATGGTGCTCTGGTTCACAGGCCTGTCGGGCTCCGGCAAGTCCACGGTCGCGAACGCACTCGAGCAGGTGCTCTTCGAGCAAGGTATCAGGACCTACATCCTCGATGGCGACAACGTGCGGCACGGGCTGAACAAGGACCTGGGCTTCACTGACGCGGACCGGGTGGAGAACATTCGACGCATCGCCGAAGTCGCACGACTTATGGTCGATGCGGGCATCGTCGTCATCACATCGTTCATCTCACCGTTTCGTTCGGAACGCGATATGGCTCGCGCGATGTTTGAGCCGGGCGAGTTCGTGGAAGTCTTCGCCAACGTTCCCCTCGAAGTTGCAGAGCAGCGAGATCCGAAGGGTCTCTACAAGAAAGCGCGTCGAGGCGAATTGCCGAACTTCACCGGCATCGACAGCAAATACGAGCCACCGAATGGTGCGGAAATCGAATTGCTCACGAACACGCTTTCACTGGATGAATGTGTCGCGCGAGTGATGGCATACCTGTCGGAGAATGCATTCTGGAAACAGGGCGCCTAGCGAGCGCTGCAGGTGGTGACGTGATGCCACCACCTGCGGCTTGCGAGTGAGGACTGACGCCTACGCGGGAATCGGATAGCGCGCTTCGATCGCGTCGAGAACATGCTCGGCCGCGTCCGGAATCGGCGTCCCCGGCCCGAACACACCGAGCACGCCGATGTTCTCAAGGTAGCCATAGTCCTTCTTCGGAATGACGCCGCCGACGAACACCACGACGTCGCTGGCGCCTGCCTTGCGGAGTTCTTCCTGTAGTTGGCTGACCATGGTTTTGTGGCCACCCGCCTGGGACGACACGCCAATTGCGTGAACGCCATTTTCGACTGCCTGCCTCGCAACTTCTTCCGGCAAGGCGAACATCGGTGTCAGGTCGATCTCGAAGC
>JAGRIN010000428.1 GCA_020443245.1 Pseudomonadales bacterium | reverse complement strand
CGCGATGATGCGAAGGTATTCGAGACCGAGCGGCGCCAGCACGTAATGCTGGACCAAGTAACTGGCACCCGCCGCCAGGGTGAGCACGAACGTTGTCGCGACCGCCATGCCAAAGGCGCTTTCCAGCCTTTGGGACGCTCCCATGAAGGGACACAAACCGAGAAACTGCACCATCACGAAGTTGTTGACGAACATGGCCGTCAACAGGATGACGATGGCGTCTGTCATGTCACCGAACGATCATGCCCGGTTGCGCGCCGGCATCGGCTTCCAGCAGGAAGATGTCCTTCCCGCCGGGCCCGGCCGCGAGCACCATGCCCTCGGACACACCGAACTTCATCTTTCGCGGCTTGAGGTTCGCGACCATTACAGTATGTTTACCCACGATGTCCTCGGGCGAGTAGGCTGCCTTGATCCCCGCGAACACGGTTCGCTGCTCTCCGCCAAGGTCCAGCGTCAGTTTGAGCAACTTGTCCGCGCCTTCGACATGCTCCGCTGCCACGATCAGGGCGACACGCAGGTCCACCTTCGCAAAGTCGTCGAATTCGATCTCCTCGCCCAGCGGCGGCTCCAGCGTGGGTGCGGTATCCGTTTGGGGTGTCTCGACACCGGCTGCGATCATCCGCTCCACCGCGTCGGGATCGACACGAGTCATGAGTGGCTTGAACTTGTTGATACGGTGTCCGGTCAGCGCAGTGTCCACATCGTCCCACCCAAGTGGTTCGATGTCCAAAAACGCTTCCGATGACGCGGCAAGCGTCGGCATGATCGGCTTCAGGTAAGTGACCAGCAGGCGGAACAGGTTGATGCCGTCCGAGCAGACTTGCTGCACTTTCGCCTCGTTACCCGCTTCCTTGGCGAGCACCCACGGCTTGTGCTCGTCGATGTATTGATTCGCCTTGTCGGCGAGTGCCATGATCTCGCGCACGGCGCGACCGTATTCGCCGTTCTCGTAGTGTCCCGCGATGGCATCCTTCGCCGAGGCGAACTCCGCGATGAGCGGCGTGCCAGCCGACGCAGCGAGCACACCATCGAACTTCGAAACCAGGAACCCTGCACAGCGACTCGCGATGTTGACAACCTTGCCGACGACGTCCGAATTCACGCGTTGCACGAAGTCGTCCAGGTTCATGTCCAGGTCGTCGATACCCGATCCCAGCTTTGCAGCGAAGTAGTAGCGCAGGTATTCCGGGTTCAGGTGTTCAAGGTATGTCGCGGCATTGATGAAGGTGCCACGCGACTTCGACATCTTCAGCCCGTTCACGGTGATGAACCCGTGTGCGTGAACCGCTGTCGGCGTCCTGAACCCGGCGACTTGCAACATCGCAGGCCAGAACAACGCGTGGAAGTTCACGATGTCCTTGCCGATGAAGTGATGCACCTCGTAGTCGGAACCTGCCTTCCAATATGCGTCAAAGTCGACATCGGGATGGTTCGAGCAATAGTTCTTGAAGCTCGCCATGTACCCGATCGGTGCGTCCAGCCACACATAAAAGTACTTGCCCGGCTCGCCGGGAATCTCGAACCCGAAGTAGGGCGCATCCCGACTGATATCCCAGTCCTGGAGCCCCGCGTCCAACCACTCACTCAGCTTGTTGGCGACCTGTTCGTGCAATGTCCCGCTACGGGTCCATTCCTTCAGGAAGTCGGTAAAGTTCGACAGCGCAAAGAAGAAGTGCTTCGACTGTTTCAGCACGGGTTCTGCGCCCGAGAGCTTCGACGTCGGTTCAATGAGATCCGTCGCCGCGTAGGTCGCGCCGCAGGCCTCGCAGTTGTCGCCGTATTGACCCGGCGTCTTGCAGCGTGGGCAGGTGCCGACAATAAAGCGGTCGGCCAGGAACATCTCTTTCACCGGATCGTACAGCTGGTCGACCATCGCCACCTTGATCTGTCCGGCTTCCTTGAGTCGCGTGTAGATGGCCTGCGCAAACTCCTTGTTTTCCGGCGAGTGCGTCGAGTAATAGTTGTCGTGACTGATCCCGAAGCCAACGAAGTCTCGCGTGTGCTCGGCCTGGATTTCCGCGATGAGGGCCTCCGGCGAGATGCCACGCTCATCTGCCTTCAGCATCGTCGCCGCGCCGTGTGTGTCGTCCGCGCAAACATAGATGCACGTATGTCCCCGCATCCGCTGGAACCGGACCCAGATATCGGTCTGAATGTGCTCCAGCAGGTGCCCAAGGTGGATTGAGCCGTTCGCGTTCGGCAACGCGCTCGTGACGAGGATGTGGCGTTTGGTCATGCTTCGGGGGTGATTTAATCGAAGGGGGCAAATATACAGTCTCAGCCCCCGAGTTTCGAGTTTGCTCGCGTCCGTGTCCGCAAGGTTGGGACGGCGCTCATACCAAGGAGCACTGATTGGACGGGGGCGCGCCGGGTCCGGGTATTGCCTCTTCCGGCGAATGGGCCATCCATGGCCCGGTCCCGTCACATCCCTGTGCCTATCGCCTCCAGAGGCAACACCCGGCCCCGTCGCGAA
>JAGRIN010000427.1 GCA_020443245.1 Pseudomonadales bacterium | reverse complement strand
AACCGAATTCATCGGACGCATCCACGACGAGTTTGCCAGGCCCGGTACCTGCGTCGCCGGCTTCAACAGTATCCGGTTTGACGATGAGTTCACGCGCAACATCCTCTACCGCAACTTCCTCGAACCCTATGCCCGGGAGTGGCAGGGTGGCAACTCCCGCTGGGATGTGATCGACCTGTTTCGCTTGGCGCAAGCCCTGCGCCCGGACGGAATGAACTGGCCGCGTAACGAGGACGGCAATCCGTCGTTCAGGCTCGAGCACCTGACGGCGGCAAACGGGATCAGTCACGAGAATGCCCATGATGCGGTGGCGGACGTCCTCGCCACGGTGGAACTCGTGAAGCGGTTGAAAGCGGCACAGCCGAAGCTCTACGACTATGCGTTCAACCTGCGCGGCAAACGTGCGGTGCTTGCGCAGCTTTATCCGCTCGGCAAGCAGGCACTTGTGCACGCGTCCTCGATGTATTCGTCCGCCCGGCAATGCATCGCGGTTGTCCTCCCGCTCTGCACCCAGCCCGGTAATCCCAACGGCGTTGTTTGTTATGACCTGGCGTTCGATCCGGGCGAACTCGTTGCGATCACCCCGGAGGAATTGCATCGGCGCGTGTTCACCCCGCAACAGGAACTCGACGCGGATCGCATCCACCTGAAGACGATTCACGTCAACCGATGCCCGGCAGTGGCGCCGCTCGCGACGCTGCGCACTGAAGATGCGGCGCGCCTCGACATCGACCTTGAAGCGTGCAGGGCGCACATGAAATCCCTGCAGCAGGCAAGCGGCGTGGTCGAGAAGATCCAGGATGCCTTTGCGCGGGGCGAGTTTGCGCGGACCGACGATCCTGACCTCATGCTCTATCAGGGCGACTTTTTCTCGAACAGCGATCGGGCGCGTATGGCGGAACTGCGCAACGCGCCACCCGCTTCGCTGCCGGGCTACGGCAACGAGTTCGAGGACCCGCGGGTGCCCGAGATGCTATTTCGCTACCGCGCCCGGAACTTCCCGGACTCGCTCAGCGATGTCGAAATGCGGCGCTGGATCGATTATCGACGTTCCCGGTGGATCGAGAACGGCAGGGCCTCGGCTACCCTTTCGGATATCGATCGTCTGCTGGCGGAACCTGCGCAGGAAGGAAAAGACAAGTCATGCCTTGTGGACCTGAAGTCATGGATCGACGTTCGGCTGCGCGCGCTACAGTAGGTGCCCGTTTGCGCGCAATCTTCGGCGTTCGTTATACTGCCCTGCCGCGCGACTTTTGCGACATAAGAGGACCGTTAGTTTGACGGATTCCTGCGTTCAGTTCAGGCAAGTCTTCAAGTCATATGGCGAAGGTGAGCCTGTCATCAAGGGCATTTCGCTCGATATCCCGGTTGAACTCACGACAGCGCTAGTGGGAGAGAGCGGCAGTGGCAAGTCGACGTTGCTGCAGATTATCAATGGACTCGTGGTGCCGGAGCGCGGGGAAGTGTTCCTTTATGATGAACGTCTCGACTACTCGGACCTGCCAACCCTGCGTCGTCGCATGGGCTACGCAGTGCAAGGTGCCGGACTCTTTCCACATATGACCGTGCGCGACAACGTGACGCTGGTGGCGAGGCTCGAGGGCTGGACGCAAGAGCGGATTGCCGAGCGCTATGAGTACCTGCTTGGACTGCTTGAACTCACGGCTGACTTCTCCGATCGCTATCCCCACAGCCTTTCGGGTGGCCAGCAACAGCGTGTCAGCCTGTGTCGAGCCATGATGCTGAATCCACCGCTGATGCTTCTCGATGAGCCGTTCTCCGCGCTGGACCCGATCACGCGAGAAACGATCCACCAGGAATTCATTCGCCTGCAGGCTGCGGAGTCGCGCTCCATCATCCTCGTGACCCACGATATGGCGGAGGCGGTCAAGCTCGCCCAGCATCTTGTGATCCTGCGTGATGGTGAAATCGTGCAACAGGGCAACCTCGATGAGGTCCGCGCGAGGCCGGACGATGAGTATGTGTCACAGCTCTTTGCAGGAGCAGGTGTCGCCTGATGGCCAGGATACTTATCGCCTTACTTTCAGTGCTCCTGGCCTGCGATGCGATCGGGGCTGAAAAGCCCGTTGTGACCGTGGGCAGCAAGAACTTCAGCGAGGGATACCTGCTTGCCGAGATTATGGCGCAACTGCTGGAGGTAAACGGATTCACAGTGGAGCGCAAATTCGGCCTGGGCGGCACGCTCGTGTGCTACGAAGCACTTGAGACGGGCGAGATCGACGCCTATGCAGAATACACGGGCACGATCGGCCAGGCGATCCTCAAGATCGACGATCCGGCACCGCAGGTGCCGATGCTGAACAATCGACTGAAGCCGCGGGGTCTCATGGTGCTCAAGTCGCTTGGATTCAACAACACCTATGCGATGGCGATCAAGGCGTCGCTCGCCGGTAAGCTTGGTATCGAAACCATCTCGGACCTCGCAGGCCGCGACGACCTGAAACTTGCCTTTAGCCTTGAGTTCCTGAATCGTGAGGATGGCTGGCCGGGACTCGCCCGAACCTATGGTTTTGAC
>JAGRIN010000426.1 GCA_020443245.1 Pseudomonadales bacterium | reverse complement strand
ATGCATTTCCGGACAATGATTCACTTTGAGTCCCTCACGCTTATCAACGCCGGTACGCTCGCAGGTGAGCGGTGGCCAGGATTTATGACGATTGATTTTACGCGTGGAAAAATCGAGGCCCATGAGTTCCGGCAGACCGACATCGAGACGACCACGTTGCTGCCTCTCGAGGCACAGGCTGATCACGTGATCTGGCAGGACACCCGATCGTTCGACGGCAAGTGGGAACCGGTCCGGCTCTTTGAACCCGATACCCAGACAAGCAGATAGCTGAATCGCCGTCATTTCGTTAGGCTGGCGGGCACAACAAGCCAACCCTAACGCAAAGCAGGTATCCACCCTGGCCGAATCCCGTTTCAGTACGTTGAACCTCAAGGACGAGTTGCTCCGAAATCTCGCTTCCCTGGGTTATCACGATATGACGCCCATACAGGCAGCCAGCCTGCCGGCAATGTTGTCCGGCAAGGACGTGGTCGCGCAGGCCAAAACCGGATCAGGCAAGACCGCGGCATTCGGGCTCGGACTCTTGCAAAAACTCGATGTCGCCAGGTTTCGCGTTCAGTCCCTTGTCCTCTGCCCCACCCGGGAGCTTGCCGACCAGGTTGCGAACGAGATCCGCCGGCTTGCGAGGGGCATCCACAACATCAAGGTGCTGGCCCTCTGCGGCGGCACGCCGATCGGCCCTCAACTGGGATCCCTTGAGCACGGCGCCCATATCGTCATTGGCACGCCCGGACGAATTGACGATCACTTGCGCAAGGGAAGCCTCAAACCGGAAGACCTGACCACGTTGGTGCTTGACGAGGCCGACCGAATGCTCGACATGGGTTTTGGGCCCGCCGTCGAGGCGATCATCAAGCGCTTGCCACGAAAGCGCCAGACACTGCTTTTCAGTGCCACTTACCCTGACGGGATCCGGGCCATGGTCGGCCACGTGATGAAGTCACCCGAGATCGTGAGCATCGATAGCGCGCACGATTCCGACACGATCATGCAATACCTTTGTCAGGTGGCAGACGACGCCGATCGACTCGACGTCATCCGGTGTCTTCTGCTCGCCTATCGACCGGACTCCGCGCTCGTGTTCTGCAACACCAGGCGAGACGTCCAGTCAGTCGCAGAGTCGATTCGCCGCGCTGGATTTGTCGTCGGAGCGCTTCACGGCGAGTTGGACCAACGC
Source organism: Pseudomonadales bacterium (assembly GCA_020443245.1). Classification (GTDB taxonomy): domain Bacteria; phylum Pseudomonadota; class Gammaproteobacteria; order Pseudomonadales; family Azotimanducaceae; genus JANQJA01. The sequence goes on along the minus strand of JAGRIN010000426.1, from coordinate 1,378 downwards.
GAGCGGGAACAAACGCTGGTCCGCTTTGCGAACAAGAGCACAACGGTTCTGGTGGCAACCGATGTGGCGGCTCGCGGGCTCGACGTGGACGATGTGCAGACCGTCATCAATTACCAGATTGCCCGCGATACGGAGGTTCATGTCCATCGCATCGGCCGCACCGCGCGTGCCGGCAAGCAGGGAATCGCCGTTTCGCTGTTCGAGGACAAAGAGATTCGCAAGGTCGAGGCGCTGGAGGCGATGGCCGGGCACGCCATCGAGACGCTCCCGTTACTCCCTGAGAATCTCGACAAGCAGACGTCCTACAAGCCGCCGATGGTGACCCTGCAGATCGAGGGTGGAAGAAAGCAGAAAATTCGCCCCGGCGATGTGCTCGGCGCATTGACCAGTACCGGGAGCATCACGCGAGACGACGTGGGCAAGATCCACGTCTTTGAACAATGCGTATACGTCGGCGTGAAGCGGGCACGTGCGCGGGATGCGATCGACACGTTGTCCACCGGCAAGCTGAAGGGTCGCGCGGTTCGGGTACGACAGATCTAGCGAGGCAGGCTCGCCACGGATCGCATTCGGTGAAATTAACGCCCGTCCGAGAGCGCAGCGCGCAACGCCGAAGACTCCGCCACGAAACCCATGCCCTTGACGTTGTAGAGGGTTGCGTCGATACAGAAGTCAGGTGAAACGGTCGCAGCGCAATCGCGCAGCAATACACAGTCGTATCCGAGAAAGTGTGCATCTGCCAGCGTATGGTAGACACACTGGTCCAGATTGACACCGGAGAACAACAGCGTATCGATTCGACGCCCGCGAAGGATCGAGTCAAGCGGCGTATCCCAAAACCCCGACAGTCGATACTTGTCGACGTGAATGTCACCCGCACGCGCCGGCAGTTCGGGAACTGTCTGGGCGTCCGTCGAACCTGCTGTCAGGAAAGGCGCGGGCGCATCGAGGCGTCGTCGGTTGAAGGGGTAACGTACGCCGGGCGGCAAGTTCGCTTCGTCCGGCCGGTTGCCCCAGTTGACCCAGATTATCGGCACATTTGCTTCTCGTAGAGCAGGCAGTAACGCGCCGAGCGGCGCAATCGCATTTCGACTGGCACGCCCATCGTCCGGTTCACAGAACAGCCGCTGCATGTCAATCACGATCAACGCCGTGCGGGAAAGGTCGATGCGCACGGGGTAGTTTTCCGCGTGAAATTCGACAACGTTGGGCGCGGGCTGCTGACGGGAGAGATCCATCACGCCGTCCTTCAATCGCCACGCATTGGCTGGATGGGGTCCCAGTTCACTCATGATGTAGAGGCCGGTGTTTGTGAAGACCCGTACCATACCGGACCACCAGACACCTGTCAGGACCGGACCCCGCGATCGCTAGCCTT
>JAGRIN010000425.1 GCA_020443245.1 Pseudomonadales bacterium | reverse complement strand
TTCCGTCAGTGACGCGCTGGGCTCGGTGAGAATTCGCTCGAAGTCCTCCACGTTCAGTGCGTCGAGTTCGACGCGAATCGGCAACCGGCCCTGCAGTTCCGGGATGAGGTCGGACGGACGGCTGAGGTGGAATGCACCCGAGGCGATAAAAAGGACGTGGTCGGTACGAATCATGCCGTACTTGGTGGACACGGTGCAGCCTTCGATCAGCGGCAGCAAGTCGCGTTGTACACCCTCCCGGGAGACGTCGGCGCCGCCGAAATGTTCGCCCCGCTTGGCAACCTTATCCATTTCATCGATAAATACGATGCCGGTTTGCTCGACAGCATCGACGGCCTTCAGCTTGACCTCATCCTCGTTGACGAGGCGCGACGCCTCGTCGTCGATAAGTTGGCGCAGCGCGTCCTTGACCTTCATGGTGCGAGACTTGGTCTTGTTAGGCGCCATGGATGAAAACATGTTCTGTAGCTGGCTCGTCATTTCTTCCATGCCGGGCGGCGCCATGATCTCGACACCAACCGGCGCGGCACTGACCTGGACCTCGATCTCCTTGTCGTCGAGTTCACCCTGGCGCAGCTTCTTGCGGAAGAGCTGGCGTGTTCCGCTGTTGCGGTCACCGGTCGAGTCTTCAGTGCGTGCCGGCGGCAGCAGTGCGTCGAGAACACGTTCTTCCGCGGCGTCTTCGGCGCGGGCACGTACACCCTTCATCGCTTCTTCGCGTTGCATCTTCACGGACGCCTCGACCAGGTCGCGAATGATGGATTCAACGTCGCGGCCGACGTAGCCGACCTCGGTAAACTTCGTCGCCTCGACCTTAACGAAAGGCGCGGCGGCCAGTTTGGCGAGGCGGCGTGCAATTTCTGTCTTGCCGACCCCGGTCGGGCCGATCATCAGGATGTTTTTCGGGGAAATTTCGGCGCGCAGGTCATCATCGAGCTGGAGCCTGCGCCAGCGGTTGCGCAACGCGATGGCGACGGCGCGCTTGGCGTCGGCCTGGCCGATGATATGCCTGTCCAGTTCGTGGACGATTTCCCGGGGAGTCATGTTGGACATGGGCTAGTACGTAATCTCTTCGATGGTTCGGTCGTGGTTGGTGTAGATGCAGATCTCGCCTGCGATTTCGAGACTCTTCTCAACGATGTCCCTTGCGCCGAGTTCGGTGTTCTCCATCAGCGCGCGCGCGGCGGACAGTGCGTATGAGCCGCCCGAGCCGATCGCCATGACCCCGTATTCGGGTTCGACCACATCACCGTTGCCTGTAATGATGAGCGACGCATCCTTGTCTGCGACAGCAAGCATCGCCTCGAGCCGGCGCAACGCCCGGTCGGTACGCCAGTCCTTGGCCAGTTCGACGGCCGCGCGGACGAGGTGGCCCTGGTGTTTTTCGAGTTGCCCTTCAAAGCGCTCGAACAGCGTGAAGGCATCCGCCGTGCCGCCGGCAAATCCGGCGAGGACCTTGTCCTTGTAGAGTCGGCGCACCTTGCGGGCATTGCCCTTCATCACGGTGTTCCCCACTGTAACCTGTCCGTCGCCACCAATGACGACACACCCAGGGCGGCGAACCGACAGGATGGTAGTACCTTCGAATTGTTCCACGGGATACCTGCGAGCTGATCGTGTTTCGGAAATGGGGGCCCGAGCTGCCGATTTCAACCGGCGATGCGGGGGTCAGGGCGAAACCTTGATGGGAATGGAAGCGATGTTCTGCTCGGCGAGCCGGCGGCGTAGTCTGTCAGCCTCGAGATCGGATTTGACCGGGCCGACCAGCACGCGATGCCAGGTTTGCCCCTCGGTCGTTACCGGTTTGATGATCACGTCCATCCCGAGCAGGATGAGTTCGGCGCGCAGACGGTCAGCGTCGGACTGGTTCCTGAAGGAACCCGCCTGAAGCAGGTAGACGCTGGGCGTTGCGACGGCGCTCTTCGAGCCATCCTTTGCATACTCTTCTACCGGCACCTCGGACTTGGGAAAGATGTCATAGAAATCCCACTTCATCTCGTCGGCGGGCGGCGCAGCAAGTTCGGGTGACGGCTTCTCGACGATGGCGGCAGCCTCCGGGTCAATGGGCACATCGCGCCACAGGTAGAACAGGAAGGCGCTGAGCAGGCCGGTGGCCAGTCCGGTCAGGAACCACACCCACCCGGGCAATGAGCGCGATGGCGCGCGGGCATTGTTTCTCTTGGCGTAGTCTTGCGGCATGTCGGGATTCTAGAACAGATCGAGTGGGTCTACATCAACAGACCACCTGACCTTGCGTGCGAGCGGCTCGCTTTCTGCCACCGCGAGGCACGATTCGATTCCGGATTTTAGCGCCCCGCGGCTTTCACTGGTCACGAGCAGTTGTGCACGGTAGCGGCCGGCACGACGTTCCATGCTGGCGGGTACCGGACCTAACAAGAAAACAGAGGGGGGCGGCGATGCCTTGTCGACGACTGCCTGAAGGAACGCCGTCGGGAATTCCCTCGCGCTCGCTTCGGCGCGGAGGAGTGCGTGAAAGTGAAAGGGCGGCAATTCCTGTGCGCGTCGTTCTTCCAGCAGGTCGTCGGCAAAGGCGTCGTACCCGGATTCGATGAG
>JAGRIN010000424.1 GCA_020443245.1 Pseudomonadales bacterium | reverse complement strand
TGTAGGTCGTGTCATCAAGGATAGAGAATCTCAGGTACTCGTCCCGCGCCAGGGCGTGATCGTAATCGTTGCCGTTGAACGACAGGGAGATGTCGTGATCCAGCAATGCACCCGTGCCGGTATCGACCCACGTCGTATCGAGCGTCGAATGCGACGAGCCCCTGGAGGCATCCAGTGAGACATTGCCAAAACCGGTGCCGTTGTCGTTATCCGATTGTGCAACACCGCTGTACGTCGCCGTAGCGCGTTTGTCCGACGTGTAGACCGAGACGATGCTCGCCTCGGCAACCTGACCGATAACGAGCAGGCCAATCGCGAAAATCCACATTGATGGGCGCATTGCCACCTCCATATTCTGTAAACAACTGTACCGCTACCTACATACAGATAACGCCTGGGGTGTGGAGCGCGCGCACTCTCACAGGGCAATGTTTAGCAAAATGAAGGCCAACAAATTTCTATTATTAAAACAACAGGTTATGGTCGATAGCTCAATCAACCCGCGGATTTTGTAAAATTTCTCGACGATCAAGATATGTTCAGGGCGGTTACTCTCGGCGATCGAGTCCGGCAAGCAGGACTTCCAACGCAACGCCAAGCACGGCGTCACTGCCCCGGGATCCACCCAGGGCCAGCCCTGCCAGCAATGCAATCGTGAGAGATTCAAAGGGATGCTCTGCGACGCAACCCGCCATGGACAGCGCCGCGGCTTTTGTCTTCAGGTTCGCTTTCGCCTCCGCGAGTGTCAGAGGTCGTTCCGGTAGAGTTTCCAGAGCACCCCTCCTCCCAACAAGATCGCGAGACTGCCGACAAGCGCAAAGGCAGCATCGGGCGACAACGACGCGGCCAGGAAGCCATACAGCGAGCGCCCCAAAAGCACGACACCGACGAGCAGGACGATTGCCGCTACCGTCATCAGCGCAACCTGCCATGCCACGCTGACAACCGCACGTCGCAGCGAGCGCCCCTCGGCTTCCATCAATTCGAGGAAGGCGACAATGAAGTCCACGATACGGTTCAGCGGTGCCTCCCCGCCTCCATCACTCTGGCGATCAAAAATCCCAGGCCGAAAGCCGCAAGCAGGGAACCCAGCGGGTGATCTGCCACCTCGCCTTCGAAGGCCCGGGCGGTCTTTGCACCACGCGCACGCGCCTCGGCAAAGGCCTGCCGAATTTCCTCCCGGCGTTGATGGAGTTCTTCCTGGGCCGAGGCCCTGGCATGGCTTGCTTTCTCCTGCCCCAGGTCTTTCAACGCGTCGAGCAAGTTTCCGACATCTTCCCTGAGCTTGCTGACGTCTGTTTTCAGCGTCTGGAGTTCTTCGCGCAGATCCTGTTCGGCGGGCATGGGGGCCTCCCCTCTTTGTTGGATTGCGCCAATCTATGCCGCAGGCAGACGGGACGTGTTGACGAAGATCAATGAGATTGCCGCATGGGGGCGGGTCAGTCGAGTTCCCTCGCCCCGACGACGCAGTTGCGGCCGCCGGATTTCGCCTTGTAGAGCGCGGTATCCGCACGGCCGACGAGTTTCTTGGGGTCACTGCCCTCGACCGGCATCATCGTCGCGATGCCGACACTGATGGTCACACCGATACGATGCCCGTCGGCGTCGACCTCACGGCTCGCTATGCGGTTACGCACCTGCTCGCCGAGATGGAGCGCGTTGTCGTACTCGACGTAAGGCAGGATGACGACGAACTCCTCGCCGCCGTAACGCGCGACCACGTCTGATGGACGATTGAACATACTGTCAATCGCCTTGGCGACATGGGAAAGGCACTCGTCGCCGGCGAGGTGACCATAGGTATCGTTGACTCGCTTGAAGTGATCGATGTCGAGCAGCATGAGCGTGACCGGATACTGCTGACGAACAGCGCGGCGCCATTCCTGGCTGTAGACTTCGTCAAAGTACTGCCGGTTACGGATGCCGGTTACCGCATCGATTGTCGTGAGTTCCTTCAGGATGATATGCGCCTCGGACAACTTTTCGAGTGCACTCTTCAGTTCCTCGGTCCGCTCGTCGACCTCACGCTCGAGCGCGCGCTTCAGGTCCTCCTGCTCATCGAGCAAATAGCGGTTCTCCAGCGCAACGGCGGCCTGGGAGGCAAGTGCCTCGATCAGCGGCTGCGTGTCGGGCGGAAATGGCACGACATGCCCCTGCTCATCGCGTGCGTTGAGTAGCTGCAAGACCCCGATGGTCTCTCGGTGATAATTCTTGAGGGGCACCGTCAGGAACGACTTCGAACGATAGCCCGTCATCTCGTCAAACTGGCGTGTACCGGACGCGTCGATATCGTTGGCGGCGTAGACATCGTCAATCAAGGCTGTCTCGCCGGTATTGGCGGTACGCGATGCGATGTTCAACAGGTTCGGCGAACCATCCTCCTGCAGCAGGGGTACGTCGGGCAACGAAACAGGAATACCGGATTTGCCGCCTTGCGCGATGTTGAGCGAATCGTTCAGCACAATCGCAAACTGGAGCGTCTTGTGGCGCGTCGCGAGGTAAAGCGTACCGGCGTCAGCGTTGGCCATCCCCTTCGCTTCACGCAGGATGCGCTCGAGAAGACTGTCGATATCCTTCTCGGCT
>JAGRIN010000423.1 GCA_020443245.1 Pseudomonadales bacterium | reverse complement strand
CCTTGTCGGAAATCAGCGAACCACTGTCGACATCAGCGCCGGAGAACGCCCAGTCATGAACAATGTTAGTGTGGGACGGGTCCACAAGCCTGATCAGGAATTGCGTTGACGCATTCCAGGTTCCCGCGTTGTAGAGCACGATGTCGAAGTCAATCGAGTTGAAGGTACTGTCCGACGCCACATGCAGGTCATCGAAGTTCATCCAGTTGAGGTAGGACAACGGGCTGCAGGAACTACAAGAACCACCTGAGCCAGTCAGCAGTGTGCCATTGTCGATGATTTGGGCATTCGCGCTGGATACCGAGAAGGAAAACGCGAGGCCAGCCAGGGCAAAAAAGAGCTTTCGCATAAATTTATTGTCTCTGTTTGTGTGATCTTGAGGCACCGACCGCCGGCGCCTGCTCGCATACAAAGAGCAAACATCATGCCAGCCTTTAAAATCAGTGACTTAGCGCGGTATTGCCCCGTAGCTGTAAAGAACTTCGACAGCCATTTGTTACGAATGGCTCGCGCAAGCGTGCTCGTCAGAGCTCGCCTTTCGCCTGCAGGTCGGCGTGATAAGAGGATCGGACAAGCGGGCCGCTGGCCACCTGGGAAAAGCCCATCTCGAGGCCCTCACGCTTCAACATCGCAAACTCGTCAGGATGGACATAGCGTTCAACAGCAAGGTGATCCCGGCTGGGTTGCAGGTACTGGCCAAGCGTCAACATGTCGATGTCATGACGACGCATGTCGCGCATCACCTCGCGCACCTCATCGATGGTCTCACCAAGTCCGAGCATCAAGCCTGACTTGGTGGGCACGTCCGAATTCCGCGCTTTGTAGTCGCGAAGCAATTCCAGTGACCATTTGTAATCTGCACCGGGCCGCGCCTTGCGGTAGAGCCTCGGCACCGTCTCGAGGTTGTGATTGAACACATCCGGACGCTCGCGGCTCAGGGCGTCCAGCGCAACATCGCGCCTGCCCCGGAAGTCCGGCACCAGTACCTCGACCTTAGTCGCAGCATTGTGTGACCTTATTTCCCGGATGCAGTCGGCAAAGTGTCCGGCCCCGCTGTCCTTCAGGTCATCGCGGTCAACCGACGTCACAACGACGTAGCGAAGCCCCATCTCAGCCACGGCCTCGGCCAACTGGCGAGGTTCGTCTGGGTCGAGTGGGTTTGGTTTGCCGTGGGCGACGTCGCAAAACGGGCATCGGCGCGTACAGATCTCGCCCATGATCATGAAAGTCGCCGTACCGTGCGCGAAGCACTCCGGGAGGTTCGGGCAACTCGCCTCCTCGCAAACCGACGCGAGTTTGCGGGTGCGAAGGATCTTCTTGATGCGCGAGACTTCTTCGCTGGCCGGGATGCGCACTCGAATCCATGCCGGCTTGCGTGCGACGGCCTCGCTGGGTACAACCTTGACGGGAATGCGCCGGACCTTGTCCGCTCCCCGGAGTTTTTCGCCCTGAACGAGCCGGTTTCGCTTATCTCTCGCCATGTTCCTGCATCTGTGTTGCCTGCGCGGCATCATAACCGAACTGTCGGCAGAGCTGGTTGACCAGTCTTGATTTAACGCGTGACAAATCTTCACGTACGCCAAGGTCGGCAAGCTGGGTCACTTCAAGCCCTGCATACCCGCACGGATTGATCAGCGTGAACGGGGTGAGATCCATCCTGACGTTCAGGGCAAGTCCGTGATAGCTCGCACCCTTGCGAACGCGAAGCCCGAGGGCGGCGATCTTTCGGCCGTCGACATAAACTCCCGGCGCCTCCGGCCTCGAAACGGCGGCAATCCCGTTCTCCGCCAACAATTCGATGATTGCGGTCTCGATCGCGGTGACGTACGCGCGAACCCCCATGCCGAGCCGCCGGATGTCGATCATAAGGTAAGCCACGATCTGCCCGGGGCCGTGGTATGTGACCTGGCCACCGCGATCGGACTGGATCAGTGGAATATCTGTCGGTGCGATCAGGTGCTCGCGCTTGCCGGCCTGGCCCAGCGTAAAGACAGGTGCGTGCTCGACCAACCAGATCTCGTCCCGCGTCGCATCGGACCTGGCGTCCGTAAACGCACGCATGGATTCCAGGCAACGGGTGTAGTCCACCCGGCCGAGATCACGAACGAGCGGCGGCCCTACAGGACCATCCGTACCGCCTGGCATTCCTTCAGTTCTTCGAACAGTCGTTGGAGTTGCCCCTCGCCGGTTGCCCAGAGCTGGATGGTGATGGCGTTGTAAGCGCCGTTGCGGCTCATTCGCTCAGTGACCCGCGTCATGACGAGCGTCGGGTCATGGCGCTGCGCGATCGACACCACTTCGTGCAACAGTCCTTCCTCGGCTTCGGCGATGACCTTCACCGGGTAGTCACACGGAAATTCGATGCGCGGGGTCGTCGTCATACGGTGAGGGTGTCCCCGCCGAAAAGCTGCGTAAAGAACAGAACGAGCGAATGCCAGAGCCGCTTGAAGAAGCCGCCTTCCGATACATCGTCGAGCGCAACGAGCGGCCCCTTGAAGACTTCCTTTCCGTCCAGCGTCACAGTCAATTCGCCAAGTTCCGCGCCTCGCTGGATCGGCACCTCAATGACCTTGATGATGTCCATCGAAACGTCGA
>JAGRIN010000422.1 GCA_020443245.1 Pseudomonadales bacterium | reverse complement strand
TGAAGACCGGCAAGGCGAAGGCGATCCGGTTCTCGACCTTGCTCGCAATCTGCGAGGCGCTGGATTGCCAGCCGGGAGAGTTGATCGAGGTCGTGGAACCGGGCTGACCCAGCCGCGTTTTCGGCTACTCACCGGAACCGGGTCGTTCCCCTCGGCTGTGTGTCAGGAGATTACGGAATATCTCGACGCCACCCAGCAAGTAGAGAAACAGGTTGACCATGTAGAGCCAGAACAACCCGAAGTAGACATTGACTGCAGAGAAGATCACCGACGTTGCCATGATCGGCAGGAAGCCGGTACCGGCCAGCGTCGCAATGTGGATTTCCAGTGACCTGGCCTGTCGACTCCTCACGACGCCACCGACTTTGCAGGAAGTCGACTTCATTCATTGGCGCTTTTCCGCTTCGATCAGGCAGGTTCGGTACTTGATTTCAGGATCGCCCGCGAGCGCATCCAGATAGTCGGCAAGATCGTTGTCGTAGCGTCGCTTATCGGAAGCACTGAGCGTCGCGTACTTCGACCACGAGTGCGCAAGGCTCGCGAACATCGAGCGATCATAGTGTTGGCGCCATGGATATTCGCTGATCCGGACACGGCCGACCTCGTCGGACCGGCAAAGGATGTTGGACATGGCGTCCAGGAATTCGCGTCCGTATTCCGGCGGATTCATCCGCGGGAAGTCGCCGAAGAAATGACCGTTCAAGCGGTAAAGGTCGGCTTCGGGCCCGTCGGGCGCGATATCCTGCATGTGCCAGAAGAGCGCGATGCGACCTGCAGGCGCAAGGAGATGCGCGAACCGTGACCCGACAGTCTGCGGGTCGAGCCAATGGAAAGACTGTGCACACAGGATGAGATCGAACGCATTGCCTGGCTGGAACGCTTCGAGTGTCGTATGAACAAGGTGAACGTCGGGAAAGTTCCGGCATCGTTCCGAGAGATGCGCGAGTGCGCGTTCTGCGGGGTCGATCGCGACGATGGAATAGCCGCGTGCGGCAAACGCCAGCGTGGCCTGCCCGCTACCGCAACCCACTTCGAGGATCCTCGAGGCAGGGGACAGTCCGGCGCGCTCGACAATGTCGTCGATCATCGACTCGGGATACGTGGCGCGCGCTCGAACGTAATCGTCCGCGCTCGCATCGAAGGATTTACCCAGGTCAGTCATGCCTTGATGACGCCTCCGTCGGCATACCACTCTATTACGCGCGCGGCTCGCAGTGTGTTCCATCGGCTTGGTGCACCGGGAACGTCACCGAGACTAACGGGCATGGTGCCGGGATAGCTGAGTTCCAGCGGCCACCGGCTTTCTGCATCAGCCTTTGAAGCGACGAGTGCGACAGCCTCTGCGAGGCGTTCATCGGGCTGGCCGCCCGCGAGGCGGAAGTACTCGAGCCCACGAAGAACATCATAGTGCCACCATGTTGGAAAAGCGATGCGTGTCCAGGCGGGATGACCACTGTCATCGTTGCCCGTCTTTCGGTCGAATGGAATGGCTTCGCCCGTCGACAACCGGAGATAAAGGTGTCGCGCCAGCAGGTAGTGCTCGCCGCGTCTGCGTGCGTCCTGCACGGCCACATCCCTGCGAATATTGCGTTCGTACTCGAGCAATGCCTCCAGCACGCAGATGGTCGTATTGAAAGATGATCGAACCGAGCCTCTGTCGGCGTCGCAATTCCAGCCGCCGTCGGGCAATTGCTCAGCCAGCAGGCGCTCGATGAGCATACGGACGTCTTGACGAAAGTAAGCACCGGCCGCACCGGTTTGTCCGTTGATGCATGGCTCTACCTCACCGTCGAAAAACGCATTCCCTTCATACGACGGGTCGCCATGCCAAACGACACTCCCGGCAACGCGATCGATCGCACGTCGCGCCGCTGGGCTTTCGGGATCCAGCCCCATGTCCCGCAGGAGCAGCAGCACATGCATGGTGGAATTCCAGCCGCGATTCCAGGCGACACCGTTCCAACTGCCGTCGGCGCCCTGCAGCGAGAGCAACGTGGCGCCCATCCCGCGGGTCGCGACGAGTGCTCGCTCGGCTTCGCACTCCTGTTCGGGCCGACCCACGAGGCGCATAACCTGCCAGCGAATGGCAGGATCGCCCTCGAGTAACCAATCGATTGTCGTCGTCGGTAGTGCCATCGCTACGCCGTCCCTGGTGGATGCCTGCTTCTCACCGCTTCGACGAAAGTCGTCATCGCTTGCTGGACTGGCGTGCAGACTTCGTTCATCGCCAGCAGTTCGTCGAGGTTGTGTGAAGTGCCGAGCAGCGGGATGGTCGTACTCGCACTCTCGATGTGGACGCCGGACATTGTCTGGATAACGGTAATCAGTGTATCGCGCCCGACGGTGGATCGTGCGCTCGCGTTCAGCATCATGAAAGGCTTCTCGATGAAGGCGTCGGTCTGTACGAGCCAGTCCAGTGCATTCTTCAGTGTCCCGGGATAACCCCTTGCATACTCGGGGGTCGAGATGACAAGACCATCGCATTCCTTCATTTGCTGTACCCAATGGCCCAGTACGGGAAAATCCTGGATATTCAGGTCAGGGTTGAAGTGGGGAAGCTGCCCGGTCTCGCTCGCGATGTCGAACTGGACATCTTTCGG
>JAGRIN010000421.1 GCA_020443245.1 Pseudomonadales bacterium | reverse complement strand
TACGCCAACGTCTTTACCGAGGAACATGAGGCGCCGGCCTATGGCCCGGAACGGCGTGCCCGTGGTGAACGCCGCGTCGAGGCCGGCCCGGAGTTCAAGACCAGCGTACACAAGAAACGGCGTCGTTCCGGCGACATACCCGCACCCGCGAGCAAGGACCCCGCCGCCGCAAGCTGACCCACCGGTTTTTACTTCGCGCGACCAACGTCATACAATTTCGGCTTTTTGATGCTAGCCAGAACCAGCACGCTCCAGGAAAAACCGGCATTGGATCGCCAGGCTCCTCTCAAAATCGCGTTGCTGGGATACCGTAGCAACCCTTACAGCGGCGGCCAGGGCATCTACCTGCACTACCTTTCAAAGGCCTTGCTGGCGGCAGGTCACGAGGTGGATGTCATCTCCGGGCCGCCCTATCCCGAACTCGTCGACGGTGTCAGGCTCATCGAACTCCCTTCGCTCGACCTGTTTGCCGCACCCAATCACGTGACGGCACTGCGTTGGCGCCATCTCAGGTCACTGACGGATACGTTCGAATACTTCAGCATGCTGACAGGCGGTTTTCCGGAGCCCTATACATTCGGTCGCCGGCTCGAGTCCTGGTTCCGGCGCGAGAAGCCTCGGTACGACATCGTGCACGACAACCAGTCACTCTGTTACGGCACGCTCGCGCTGCAAAACCGGGGCATACCGGTTGTCACGACCATCCACCACCCGATCACCAGCGACCTCGCGCTGGCGCTGGCCGGTGCCGAGAGCCTTGGCCATCGATTGCTCATCAAGCGGTGGCACAACTTCATCGGCATGCAGAAGAAGGTCGCCTCCCGTCTCCACCACATTGTCACCGTGTCAGAGTGTTCACGCCGCGACATCATCGAGGCGTTCGGCCTTCTGCCCGCGCGCGTCAGGGTCGTTTACAACGGGATCGATACCGAAACGTTCCGGCCGCTGGCCAACGTGCAACGCAAGCCGAACCAGGTCATGGCAACCGCCAGCGCGGACCAGCCACTCAAGGGACTCGCATACCTGCTGCGGGCGATGGCCATGTTGCGGTCGCATCATCCTGGGCTCGAACTGCTTGTCGTCGGCAAAGTGAAAGAAGGCGGAGAAACTGACCGATTGCTCGATTCGCTCGGCATTCGGGACCGCGTCCGCTTTGTTTCCGGTCTCAGGACAGAAGAGATCGTCAGGCACTATGCCGAATCGACCGTGGTCGTCGTGCCTTCGATCTATGAAGGCTTCGGCTTCCCGGCTGGCGAGGCCATGTCTTGCGGCGTACCGGTGGTTTCCACCGACGGCGGCGCGCTGCCCGAGGTAGTCGGCGACGCTGGCAAAACGGTTCCCGTGCGGGATGCGGGGGCCATCGCCGATGCGATAGGCGGGCTCATGGCCGACGCCGGTGAGCGCGAGCGTCTCGGCGCAGCAGGACGCAGGCGCATCCTCGAGCGTTTCAGTTGGCAGATCGCCGCCGACCAGATGGTAGAAACCTACCGCAGCGTCCATCACGAATCGGTGGAGACGTAACGATGTCGCTACAGACCATCGACTTCGACCGCCTCCGTCTCGAGGACGGCGACACCATCCTGGACCTGGGTTGCGGCGAAGGCCGACACGCCATCACGGCATACATGCTGAAAAACGTCAGCTCCATCGGTATCGACCTCAAGCCCGCGGACCTGCAGACGACCGCAGAACGCTTCAGGGAATTCGAGGAGCCCAACAACAGTGCAAAGTCGCTCGGGCTTGCCGTCGCAAATGGTGCAAAGCTGCCATTTCCCGACAACGCCTTCGACAAGGTCATCTGCTCGGAAGTACTGGAGCACATTCCCGACTACCCTCCCGTCCTCAGTGAAATCGTCAGAGTGCTGAAGACGGGCGGAATTCTCGCGGTTTCCGTACCCAGGTTCTTCCCCGAATGGGTTTGCTGGCAGCTCAGCGATGCGTATCATGAGGTCGAAGGCGGCCACGTGCGGATCTTCAATGCCGGCCACCTGCGCGAGGACCTCGAGTCGTGTGGCCTGATCTGCTTCGATCGGCATCACGCACATGCGCTGCACGTGCCGTACTGGTGGCTCAAGTGCCTGTTCTGGCGCGAAGACGGTGAAGAAGACGCCGGCGCGGTGCGTGCCTACCACAGGTTTCTCGTCTGGGACTTGATGAAGCAACCTGTCGTGACACGCAAACTGGAGATGGCACTGAACCCGGTCATGGGGAAGAGCGTGGTGATGTACTTCGTCAAGAACAGCAAGCAGCCGGGGACGCCAGGGTGACCAAGGTCTATGTCTCGATGGGGTTCTTTCCCGCCGAGTACTTCGAGGATACCGTCAGGTACATCGCCGGCGTCCAGGAACAAAGCGGTGCCATTCCCTGGGAAGCGGGCGCTTGCCTCGATCCGTGGGACCACGTCGAAGCGGCCATGGGTCTCACCGTGGGCGGCATGCTGGACGAAGCGAGGCAGGCATACTACTGGCTACGCGACAATCAGCTCCCGAACGGTTCGTGGCTCGCTGCCTACAAGAACGGCGAGGTCGAGGACGGCACGCGCGCGGAGAGCAATTTCGTCGCGTACGTTGCCACCGGCGTCTGGCACTACTACCTCGTTACCAAAGATAC
>JAGRIN010000420.1 GCA_020443245.1 Pseudomonadales bacterium | reverse complement strand
GCTACCGGTCGTGGTGCCGCGGCTTTTGCGTGGGCTGCGCGACCCGAGTTCATCGTCAGCCGATTTCGTCGAGATCATCCAGCACGACCCGGTGCTGGCGAGCAGCGTCATCAAGTTGGTCAACAGCGTTTACTACAATCCCACGGGCAAGACGATCGACAGTTTTCACCGCGCGGTAGTAATCCTGGGTCTGGACGGTCTGCGATTCGTCATTTCCGGCACCGTCATGCAACCAATCATCGAAAGCAAAAGCGGCGAGTTCCCCGACTTCGGCCGCTATATGTGGACACACGCGCTTCATACCGCGGTGACAACGCAACTGCTGGCGCGACGGTTCGGCGGCGATCCCTTCAAGGCGTATCTCGCCGGTCTCGTACATGACATGGGCGCTGTCACGCTGTTCAACCAGTACCTCCACCGACACCGGGACCAGGCTGCGGGCGTGCCGCAGGCAGGAACGCTGGCCGAATTGATCGAGACGCAGGGTGAAACGCTCGGTGTGCGTATCGTCCGTGACTGGAACTTGCCGGCGGAAATCGCGAGTGCAATCGAATCGCAGTCCGCGATTCGTCGCGGTGAGCCTGTTGAGCCGTTGGCCGGTTTGCTGTATCTCGCGAACCATGTGAGCGAGGCCTACCTCATCCGAAACGAATCGGCCTTACCGGACGAACCGACGCCGCCTGAACTCGAAGCCTGCGTGCCGGGTATCGATGTGTTCAGGGAGCTTGACGCGATGAGTGCATTGTTCGAGATTTGATCGCGAATTCGCGTCCCGCCGGCGTATCGGCCTTGCATGTGACCTGAATCGGTGAATAATCGGGAGGTTCCTGAACCTGAAGGAACGTTCCATGATCACCTACCAGGAACAACGCCAACACGAACTCCGCATCAATCGCCTGATGATGGTGGATGGCAACCTCACCGGCAACACCAATACGCTCTCGGCCGGTACCAGCGCCCGTGTCCTGAAGGGCGGCTACTGGGGATTTTGCTCCGCACCTGCGATGGACGCGGCAACGAGCGAACGTGTGACGAAAAAGGCAGCATCCAATGCCGAGGCGATGGCCGGGTTTGGTGCCCAGCCAGCCTACGATATGCCGCTCGACAGCCACGTGGGCGAATACGGCTTCAACGGTCGACCCCCTATGACCCAGGCCGAACGTGTCGAAATGCTCGAGGCGCTGAACGCGCTGTGTAAACGCAAATATCCTGGCCTGCGTTCAGCGACCTTCATGATGCAGGAAGAGAGCCATGCCAAGCGCCTTTCGACCAGCAACGGCAGCCGCGGTCTTTCCAGCATCAACCGCGCCGCGGTGTACCTGATCCTGACGGCCGAGGACCAGCACGGCCAGCCCGTCGAACTGATGCAGGCGTTATCGGGCAAGGGCGGCGTCTCCGATTTGAACCTCACGATGGACCAGCTCGAGGCGGAACTCGAAACGCTGCATTCACACTTGCAGGCCAAACGCTTCGCGGTCGCTCCGCGTGGCGGAAAGCAGACGGTCGTGCTCTCGCCAGCGCTCGCCGGCATGCTTGCCCACGAGGCGATGGGGCATCCTTGCGAAGCAGATTCCGTGCTCGGTGGGGCCGTCACCAGTCACCTGGTGGGGAAGCCAGTGGCAAGCGAACTCATTACGATGGTCGATTTTGCCCACAGCTTTCGCGGCGAAGAACTCATGATTCCGGTCTACGTGGATGACGAGGGAACCGAGGCGCGCGACGCGGTGCTTATCGAAAATGGTTTGCTCAAGCAGTTTATGACCAGTCGTGAGACGGCCGGCAGGCTCGGCATTCCCTCTACAGGCAACGCGCGCGCCTACAAGTTCAACGATGAGCCGCTGGTCCGCATGCGCAATACCGCGATACTCCCCGGTTCGAGCAAACTCGACGAAATGATCGGTGGTGTCGAAGACGGGTACTACCTCATGAAGACCGGGAACGGCCAGGCAGATTCAACCTCTGAGTTCATGTTCGGTATCTCGCTTGCCTATGAGATCAAGAACGGCAAGCTCGGCAGCGCCATAACCGACACGACCGTATCCGGCACGGCCATCGACATGTTGAAGACGGTCGATGCTGTCTCGGACGATATGTATTGGGAGTGCAACGGCTACTGCGGCAAGAAGCAACCGATGGTGGTGTCACTTGGCGGACCGGCGATTCGGGCGCGTGTGCACATCGGCGGACAGTAAGTTGTCGGACAAATTGTCGGACAAGCAAGTTAAGGAAGCGACATGACGATCAACCTTGAATCCCTTGCGACGCGCACGCTTGAACTCATGGACAAGGCAGGCTTTGACGATGCCCAGGTCGTCGCAGCCTGGAGCCTGCAGGATGAACTCAGCATCTTCCAGAACGAGCCGAGCCTGCTAAGGACGACCGAGGATCATCAACTCTCGATCGCCGGTATCGTCGATGGACGCCGGGCAACAACCACGCTCACCGACATTGAGGAAGGCGCGGTGCAGGCGGCAGTCGCGCAACTGCTGGACAACGCGAGAATGTCGCCACGCGACGACGCCAACGCGGTCTCCGAAGATCAGGTGGGTTCGTTTACGGATGGGCCGCTCGAGTGTGATCCTGCGATCCTGCGAGAGAAGGTCGCCGAGATGCTTGACTTCC
>JAGRIN010000419.1 GCA_020443245.1 Pseudomonadales bacterium | reverse complement strand
TGATGAACGAGGCAGCGTTTCTTAGCGGCAGGCAGCCGCCCGAGGATGCCTTGTTCGGCCGAATCGCCGACGCCATCGAAGCGCGTGGCCTCGTCGTGCTACCAGGGGCCCTGCCGATCGAGATCGCCGATGCCCTTTCCTCTGACGTATCGGCAATCGCCGAGAGTGACTTCCACCGGGCAGGCATCGGGCGCGGGACGGATCTCGCACTCAACCGATTCGTTCGAAAAAACCGGATCCACTGGATCGACCCAGGGCGTCCGGGTGCATCGTCCTGGCTCGACTGGACCGAGCGACTGCGCGTCTACCTGAACCGCCGACTTTTTCTCGGCCTCACTTCGTTTGAAAGCCACTATGCGATCTATGCGCCGGGCGACTTCTACAAGCGGCACGTCGACGCCTTTCGCGGCCAGGAAAACCGTGTGCTTTCCATGGTGACTTACCTGAACCGGATGTGGACGCCGGACTCGGGCGGAGAACTCGTCATCTATGCGCAATCAGGCGAGAACGATGAACAGACGATCAGGGTGTCTCCCGCTTACGGGACGCTCGTGATCTTCCTCTCCGAAACCTTCCCGCACGAGGTTCTCCCTGCCATCCGCGAGCGATGTGGTGTCGCAGGGTGGTATCGTGTCCGCACCGGCGATGTACTTGAAGACACTACGCTCACCTGAACCTCACAAACCCGAAGGAGTCCAAAAGCCATGCCCGAATCATTGGACACCGCGACATTACTCTGGGGAATGCTGTTCGGCAGTATCGGCGTCGGCTTCTGGATGTATGGAAAGAAACAGAAACGCACCGTGCCCTTCATCGTCGGACTGGTGCTGATGGTCTTTCCGTACTTCATTCAGGGCACGTTTCCTACCGTGCTGACCGGCGTTGTGCTCTGCGTCATCCCTGCGTTTGTAAAGATCTAGCCTGCAAATGCCCACAAAGAATATCTTGTTTTTCCGCAAATCCCTCGGGTAGTCTTGATCGGAGTTTGATCAAGAGGGACCCCCGGTGGCGCAATCGCCCGTTTCGCTACGTCTGAAATTTTTCTTCGCCATCGGCCAGGCGGCCGAGTCCATCAAGAACTTCGGATTCGGTACGCTGCTCATGCTGTACTACAATCAGGTACTCGGCCTGTCCGGCAGCTATGCCGGCCTTGCAGTGGCAATCGCCATCGCGGCGGATGCCATCTCGGACCCTGCCGTCGGTTCGTGGTCTGACGGCATCCGATCGAAGCTCGGCCGTCGACACCCGTTCATGTATGCCGCCGCGCTTCCACTCGCTGTGACCTACTACTTTCTCTTCATGCCGCCCGAGGGCCTGACCGAGTTCGAGCTGTTCCTCTGGTTCACAACGTTTGCGATTCTCGTGCGTACGGCCCTCACGCTGTTCCACGTCCCGTATCTCTCACTGGGTGCGGAGATGACGCAGGATTATCACGAACGCACGAAAATCGTCGTGTTCCGGACAGCTTTCGGCATCATTGCCAGCTTTGTCGTGATCGCGATCGCGTGGAACTTTTTCTTCATCAAGACACCCGACAACCCCACGCCGCAACTCACCCGCGAACCCTACTTCGAGTACGCCCTGCTCTCTTCAATCATCATGAGTTCGATGATGTTCGTTTCTACCTGGGGCACGAAAGAGGTCATACCGCACCTGGCCGGCGCGAGGCAGGCGGCGCGCCCCTTCAGCATGAGCAAGGTCTACTCCGACCTCTTCCAGGCACTGCAGAATCCATCGTTCCGCGCACTGTTCGTCGGCACATTGCTGTTTTTCATTTATGCCGGTATCCAGGCGGCGCTGTCGATGCACCTCAAGACCTTCTATTGGGAACTCGACACGAAGGCGATCGAATACTGGCAGTATGCCGCCGTCGCAGGCGGTATCTTCGGTCTTCCGCTGGTACCCCTGTTCAATCGCTGGTTCGACAAAAAATGGACGGTGATCATCGGCGTCATTGGCGCCGCGATCGCCGGTACCCTGCCGGTCATGATGAAGGTGTTCGGCCTCATGCCCTCCGATCCGGATATCCTCGTACCGATACTCGTCGCACTTGCACTGCTCGGTTCTGTCTCCGGCGTGCAGGCAGGCGTCACGGTCGCATCGATGATGGGTGACATTGCGGACGAACATGAACTGAACCACGGTACGCGCCAGGAAGGCATCTACTTCGGCTCCTACAGTTTTTCAGCCAAATGTACGAGCGCGCTCGGCAATCTTTGCGCCGGTTTCATTCTCGACATCATCAGCTTTCCGACCAACTCGAAGCCCGGCATGGTGCCGGAGGACGTACTGACGCACTTCGGTTGGGTCTACGGCGTCGTCGCGCTGATCCTGATTTTCTCGACATGGGTATTCTGGCCCTATTCACTCGACAAGCGTCGTCACGCGGAGATTGTCGAAGCGCTGAGCAAGCGCAGGATGGCGGACCCTGACCCTGTACCTGTGGAAGAAGCACCTCGAACACCACTGCCCGGTAACATTTCACCGCTGCCCGCCGGGGATTGACCTTGTATACCCCGGCGCCCGAGACAGCGTCCAAACACTAAATCGAACGGTCCAGCGATATGAGTGAACAACCAAAGGAAAACGAACCGAGCCCCCTTTTCTCTCCCGACCCGCCACCGATCCCCGA
>JAGRIN010000040.1 GCA_020443245.1 Pseudomonadales bacterium | reverse complement strand
CGGTTCAACCAGGGCGAAAGCAGGATCCTGGACACGAATTAGAATTTGCAATCTATGAGGAAGTCACCATGTTGGACTTGATTATCAAGGGAGGGCGCATCGTTGACGGTAGCGGTATGCCCGGTTACCTGGGCGACATCGGCATCAAGGGCGGCCGGATCGTCAGAATGGGCCATGTTGTCGAAGATGCCCGAGAGACGGTTGATGCGACCGGCAAGATCGTCGCACCCGGCTTCATCGACCCGCACACACACTTCGACGCACAACTCCTGTGGGATGGCCATGCGAGACCTGCGATCGAGCATGGCGTCACGACCATCGTGCCAGGCAACTGTTCTCTTTCGCTCGCACCCCTGAAGGCGGCGCACCGCAAGAAACTCGTTGGGATGTTCAACCAGATCGAAGAAATGCCGCTCAAGGCGTTCGATGAGGGTGTGACCTGGAACTGGGAGACCTTCGAAGAATTTGTCGATCGCATCAGTGAAGGACTCGCCATCAACGTAGCGCCACTGGTTGGCCACAGCGTTCTCAGGCTTTGGGTCATGGGCGATGCCGCGATGGAACGGGTAGCGACCGACCAGGAAATCGAACAGATGCAGGACCTGCTGCGGCAGTGCCTCGATGCCGGCGCGGTTGGCCTGTCGACGAGTTTCGTGGATATGGACGAGACCCTGCAGCCGGTGCCGAGCCGTTATGCGGATGAACGCGAACTCGACGGGCTCGCCGCGGTGCTCGGTGAGTATTCACGCATGTTGCAGATTGTGCCCGAGTTCTTCGACGCCGACCTCACGGTTGCGCGCGTCGACCAACTTGCCGCGTTGTCTCTCAAGTACGGTATTCCGACGACGTTTTCTCCCCTTTTCGTAAACGGTGACAACAGCGCCGGTGTCGACAAGGTGATGAAGCGAGTCGAGGAGCAATTCCAGCGCGGCGCACGGGTCTGGCCGCAAGTGCAAACGCGACCCATCGATATCAGCTTCTGCTTTGCCGTGCCGAGCCTGCTCTTTATCCGGCTGCCGAGCTGGTATGCCGTCATGCGCTTTGGTACGCACGAAGAGATTGTCGCGGCGTTCAAGGATGCCGACAAGCGTGCGCAGCTCAGTGCCGAGGCGGCGCCCATGGGTCCGCTGTGGGAAATGCTGGTGTTGCGGCAGGTGAACACCGAAGCGAACCAGCAGTACGTGGGCAAGACCCTGGGTGAGATCGCGAAGCTGCGCGGGACTTCCGCGCTCGAAGTAATGATCGACCTTTCCATCGAGGAAGATCTCGATGCGCACTTCCTGGCGGCCAATATGGGCCACAACGAGGATGTGCGGGTCGGCAACCTCCTCGCACATCCCAACGTGCACATCGGGGCCAGCGATGGCGGCGCGCACATCCTGTCGTTCGCGACGTATGGCGACACAGGCTACCTGTTCAGCCGCTTCGTCCGCGAGAAGGCGATGATCGGGATGGAAGAAGCGGTGCGGAAGATCACGAGCGACACGGCGGCAATCTGGGGTATCCCGGAACGTGGCCTGCTCCGGCCCGGTTACGTTGCGGACGTGACGGTATTCGACCCGGAGACGATCGACCGCGGTGCCGAGTACTACGTTCAGGATGTGCCGGGTGAGGGACATCGGTACGTCCGTGATGCGGTGGGCGTCGAGACTGTCGTGATCGGCGGCGAAGTGAGCTGGACGGCGGCGAAAGGCTACACTGAGTCACGTCGCGGTGCGATCGTGCCGGGCGTCTCGGCCTGACCGGGTGCTCGCGAGGACGGGCGGCGCTGTGCGTCGCCCGTTTGTTGACGGGCTCCGGATTCGGTGTTTAATTCAGCCAAACCGTGTCCGGATTCAATAATTTTGCCTGGCTGTGCATCCTGCCGTTCGGCGCTCCTCCTGCTTGTCTCGATCGCGACTTTGACGTCTTCTGGCTATTCGTGGGCAGAGGCGATCGGGGCGGAGAATCCGCCCGTGATCAGAAAGCGCAGCATCTTGGTCACCGAGAGGCCAGGAAATCCCGCAACTGAGGCGCCGCCAGCGGAGCAAGGTCCCGAGCCTGGGAAGACAGGCGCCGCGGCCCATCTGGCAGAGGCGGTCAACGCCCTCACCGGACAGCTGCAACAGGCCTCGAGGGCCCCCGGAAACGTCAGTCGCGCCGAACTTGCCGACATGGTGATCAACGATTTTGACCTGTGGCGGTGGCTGAACCGCGAGGCCGGGCCGAAAACCGGTGCGTTGCCGGACGAAGATGAGCCAAGTTCAATGGACCGGCTCAAGTCCTTGAAATTACGTACGGTCAAAAGGTGGCGATCGGACGATGACGGCCGGGAGGTGAAGCGGATCGAGTTCTTCTTCTTGGTCGAAGACATCCTCCACGATACCGACGGCGCCAGCCGTTCCGCGTGGATTGGTGAGAAGTCGCCTTTCACGGACGCGGCGTCGAGCAGTACGGGCTTCAATGCGGCAATGAACGCGCTGAAGGCGGGCGTGCTGGAACCGGACGAGGCAGGTCGCATCCGGCCGGGAGACGAACTGACGCGGCCCGAGGCAGAAACGATGCTGAGAAACCTCGCTGCCCACCTCGAGTCCCGAAGCATCCTCTAGGGCCTGACCTGCCGCCTTGTTGCATTGCTACAGGGGGTGCACTAGAATGCGCGACCCTTAACTCCTTGCTTCACCCGCGCCACACCGGCCTGAGGGAAGCATTAACCCGAGAGGAGCCGTAAATGAGGCATTATGAGATTGTCTTCCTGGTGCATCCTGACCAATCGGAACAGGTGCCCGGAATGATCGAGCGTTATTCCAGCCTGATTACTGATGGCGGCGGTAAGATTCACCGCGTCGAAGACTGGGGGCGGCGCCAGCTTGCTTACCCCATCAACAAGATCCACAAGGCGCACTACGTCCTGCTCAACATCGAGTGCGGCCAGGACGTCCTGGACGAAATCAACACCGCGTTCCGTTTCAACGACGCCGTGATCCGCAACATGGTCATGGGCCGCAAGGGCGCCGATACCGGCGACTCCCCGATCATGAAGGTCGAGCGCGAGAGTCGTGAGAAGAAAGAGCGCGAAGAGACGGTGTCGCGTCGCGACGACGACAACAGCTCGAGCGAGAACGACCAGGAAGAGTCGGAAGAAGAAACCGCCTCCGAAGACGCCAACTAGGACTGTAGACGATGTCGAGATTTTACCGCAGAAGAAAGTTTTGCCGTTTTACCGCGGAAGGCGTTACCGAGATCGACTACAAGGACATCGAAGTCCTGAAGCAGTACGTCTCGGAAACAGGGAAGATCGTGCCGAGCCGGATCACGGGCACCAAGGCGCGTTACCAGCGCCAGCTTGCGAAGGCCATCAAGCGTGCACGATACCTGGCGCTGCTTCCGTACACTGATTCGCACAAGTAACACATAGCAAACCGGAAGGCGCGCCCGGCATGCGGAGTTTTGCCGAGTTTGTCATGCGCGGCAGGATGCAGGCCGTATGGGTCTGCTTGCTGACCGGCGCGTTGCCAGTATTCAACGTGGTGCCGGCAGCCGTTGTCGCGCTCGTAATGTTGAGGCGGGGAGCTGTCGAAGGGACAATGCTTCTCGGTCTTTCGGCATTGCCGCTCGCGGGCTGGGTTTACGCCTACGAGGATACCGGCCCGATACTGGTGCTGTTTGGCACGGGAATCGCGGCCGCGATATTGCGGGCGACAATGAGTTGGGAACTCACGCTCGCATGGGCAGCGATTGCGGGCGGCATTTCGAGCCTGGTGTTCCAGTTCGCGGTGCCGGACGCGGTGACGGAACTGGTCTCGTCGTACAAAGAAGTGGTGCAGATGATGCATCGCGAGATTACGGACAACGAGGCGAGGCAGGCGTTGCTCGGTTTTTACGGCGTCGGCCAGGCCTACACAATCGTGCTGCTGACGGTGCTCGCGCGATGGTGGCAGAGCATGTTGTACAACCCGGGGGGATTCCAGCAGGAATTCCACCGACTCAGGCTTTCGCCGGCACTTTCATCGGTGCTGGTGCTGGGCATTGCGGCGATCGTGCTGATGTCGAATCCGGCGTTCAGCCGATGGCTGCTGCTGCTCACGGTCCCGTTGGTCGTGAGTGGGATAGCGCTTCTCCACTGGGTGGTGAAGCAAAGGGAATTATCGAGGAGTTGGCTGGTTACGTTTTACCTGCTGTTCTTCCTGATGATGCAGTTCATGTACCCGATCATGACATCGGTCGGACTGCTGGACAGCTGGATGAACGTACGGGCGCGACTTGAACGAAAAAGTGACGATGAGGAATAGGTGATGGAAGTCATCCTTCTGGAAAAAGTAGTGAACCTGGGCGACCTGGGAGATCGAGTGAATGTCCGTCCTGGTTATGGCCGGAACTTCCTGATTCCGCAAAACAAGGCAGTCCCCGCAACGAAGTCGAACATCGAAGCCTTCGAAGCGCGCCGTGCGGAACTCGAGAAGATCGAAGCCGGAAAGCTCGCTGAAGCACAGAAGCTCGCCGAACAGGTCAAGTTGCTTGAAATCACGCTGACCGCGAAAGCGGGTGACGAAGGCAAGTTGTTCGGTTCGATCACCGTACGCGATATTGTCGAAGCCGTTGAGAAGCGTGGCATCGAGATTGACCGCAGCGAAGTGGCGATGCCGGAAGGCCCGATCCGCCAGACCGGTGAGTACGAAATCGAGATCATCCTGCACCCGGAAGTCAGTGAGATGATCAAGGTGACTGTGATCGCCGAGGCGGCGTAACCACACTCCCAACCGCCCGACATAGCGCACACGTGGGCCGGCAGATTCCTGTTTAGTTTGCCGGCCCGTTGCGTTACTTTAGGGACCCCCTCGAAGCGAACCCGACGCGTTGGCCACGGCACCAGACGACACTTCCGCGACCCCGATACTCAAAGTGCCGCCGCACTCGATTGAGGCGGAACGCTCGGTGCTCGGTGGGCTCATGCTCGACGACAACGCCTGGGACGCCGTCGGCTCATTGCTTGCGCCGGAAGACTTTTACCGCGGTGACCATCGAACGATCTATCGCGTTATCGCGTCGCTCGCGGAACAGAACAAATCTCTCGACATCATTACAGTCTCTGAAGCGCTCGATGCGCGTGGCGAGCTCGAGTCCGTGGGCGGCATCGCGTACGTATCGGACCTCGCGAATAACACGCCGACGGCTTCCAACGTGCGCGCTTATGCAGAGATCGTCTCCGAGCGTGCAACGCTTCGCCAGCTCATCTCGGCTGGCCACGAGATTGCTGACAGCGGTTTCAATCCCCAGGGCCGGGACAGCGCCGAGCTCATCGACATGGCGGAGTCGCGGGTCTTCCAGATCTCGGACCAGCGTCCACATGTTGGCGGGCCTGTTTCCATCCGTCCCTTGCTCACGCGCGCCGTCGAACGCATCGACGAGTTGTTCCAGAACAAGGGTGCACTGACGGGCCTCTCGACCGGCTTCTCTGACATCGACGACATGACGCAGGGCCTGCAGAAAGGCGACTTGATCGTCGTCGCGGGCCGTCCCTCTATGGGCAAGACATCGCTCATGATGAACATGGCCGAGGATGCGGTGATACGCGGTGAGGCGCCGGTGCTCTTCTTCAGCCTGGAAATGCCGGCCGAATCGCTGATCCTCCGGTCGCTTTCGTCGCTCGGCAACATCAACCAGAGCAAGATCCGCAGCGGCCAGCTGGACGATGACGACTGGCCGCGGCTGACGTCTGCGGTCACGATGCTGAACGACCGCCCGCTCTTTATCGACGATACCGGTGGCATTTCGCCGAACGAACTCAGGTCCCGCGCGCGCCGCGTAGCTCGGGAATACGGTTCACTCGGCCTGATTCTCGTCGATTACCTCCAGCTCATGCAGGTGCCCGGGAACGTCGAAAACCGCGCGACGGAGATCAGCGAAATATCCCGGATGCTCAAGAGCATCGCCAAGGAATTCAATTGTCCGCTCATTGCCGGTTCGCAGCTGAACCGTGGGTTGGAACAACGCCACGATAAACGCCCTGTCATGTCGGACCTGAGGGAATCCGGCGCCATCGAACAGGACGCGGACCTCATCATCGCGATCTACCGTGACGAGGTGTATCACGAGGACAGTCCGGACAAAGGTGTCGCCGAGGCCATCATCCTGAAGCAACGTAACGGACCAATCGGGACGTGCAGGCTCAAGTTCTTCGGGCAGTACACCAAGTTCGAGGATCTTGCCCAGGGTTACGACGGATACGCCTGATGGCCCCGGAACTGGCTAACCGCCCGGTTGCACACGTCAATCTCGACGCAATTCAGCGAAACCTGGACCTTGCTAGGCGCCTCGCGCCCCGCAGCAAGGTGATGGCTGTTGTGAAATCCAATGCATACGGTCACGGCGTCATCAGCGTTTGCAACGCTATCCTGGGCGTGGACGCTTTCGCTGTCGCTCGGGTGAACGAAGGCCTTGAACTGCGTGAGGCCGGAATCGAATTGCCGGTTTACGTGTTGCAGGGTTTTCTCGACACCACGGAACTCGATGCGTGTCGCATCAGTCGCCTTGTACCGATGCTTCACTCTCCCTTCCAGGTGGAGTGCCTCAAGGCGTCGCGGCACCGCGATATGGCTGTGTGGATCAAGATCGACACCGGGATGCACAGGCTCGGTTTCTCGCCTGAAGATTTCCGACTCGGCATGACAGGCGGCGAGCGACTCAACGTTGTCGGCGTGATGAGTCACCTCGCCAATGCCGACCAGCCTGATCATCCTGAAAACGCGGCACAGATCGAAATTTTCAACGACCTGACACGTGACCTGGATTGTGAACTCTCGATCGCGAACTCGGGCGGCATCCTCAACCTCCCCGACAGCCACTTCGACTGGATCAGGCCGGGGATCATGCTTTATGGCGGTTCGCCTTCGGGCGTGACGGACCCGATGCTGTCTCCCGCCATGTCGCTCACCGCGCCCATACTCGCGATCAACAGCGTGACGAAAGGCGACTCGATCGGTTATGGCAGCAGTTGGTACGCCAAACGCGATACGCGCGTCGCCGTCATCGGCATTGGCTATGCCGATGGTTATCCGCGCGAGCGGGCAAACGACACACCGGTCCTGGTCGGTGGTGAGCGCCGCTACATCGTCGGGCGAACATCCATGGATATGATGTTCGTTGAAATCGAGCAGGACGATGCCGTGAGTCCGGGTGACTCGGTGACGCTGTGGGGTGACGGACTCTCCATCGATGACGTTGGCAGCGCCGTCGGAACGATCGGTTACACGCTCGTGTCGCGCCTGACGCCCCGGGTAAGGCGCGACTTCGTGCGGGACGCGCACTGATGGCGAAGTCGAAGACAGTTTACGTTTGTACCGACTGCGGATCCGAGCACGCGAAGTGGCAAGGACAATGCAGCGATTGCGGTGAGTGGAACACGCTCTCGCGGCTCTCTGTCGACAGTACGACGGCCGCCGTTCGCAAACGCGGTTTCGCGGGCGAGATCCAGTCAGCCCAGCGCCTGTCCGATGTTTCGATGGAGGACACGCCGCGCCTGTCGACGGGCATGAAGGAATTCGATCGCGTGCTTGGTGGCGGCCTCGTACCCGGATCGGCAGTACTCATCAGCGGTAATCCCGGGGCAGGCAAGAGCACGCTGCTCATCCAGATGATGTGTCGCCTCGCCGAAAGTAATCCGGCACTTTATGTTACAGGCGAAGAGAGCCTGGCGCAGATCGCGATGCGCGCAAGACGACTTCAGTTGCCGATCGAGCAGCTGAATGTGATGTCGCAGACCAACGTCGACAACATCATCGCGACGTGGGACGACATGAAGCCGCGGCTCATGGTCATCGACTCGATCCAGGTGATGTATCTCGACAGCGTCGAATCGGCGCCCGGCGGCGTCGCGCAGGTCCGTGAGTGCGCAGCTGCACTGATCCAGCAAGCCAAGAAGACGAACACCGTGCTCCTGCTCGTCGGTCACGTCACCAAGGAAGGCAATCTTGCGGGACCACGTGTGCTCGAACACATGATCGATTGTTTCATCATGCTAGAAGGCGACAACGACAGCCGCTATCGGACGCTCCGCGGCAGCAAGAACCGGTTCGGGGCAGTGAACGAACTCGGCATTTTCGCGATGACGGACAAAGGTCTTCTTGAAGTCTCGAACCCCTCTGCGATTTTCCTGTCGCGCTCTGAAGAGCCTTCGCCCGGCAGTGTGGTCATGGTGGTGTGGGAGGGCACGCGGCCGCTGTTGGTCGAAGCGCAGGCCCTTGTCGACTCGAGTGCTTTGGGCAACCCGAGGCGCGTGGCCGTCGGCTTCGAGCAAAATCGACTCGCGATGCTGCTGGCCGTCCTGCATCGCCACGGCGGACTGCAGGTCGGGGACCAGGACGTGTTCGTAAACGCCGTCGGCGGCATCCGCGTTGCGGAAACCAGCAGCGACCTTGCGCTGCTGCTCGCGGTCATATCCAGCTTCAGGAACAAGCCGCTGCCGCAGGATCTTGTATGCTTCGGTGAAGTCGGCCTCTCCGGTGAGATCCGTCCCGTCCCGAACGGTCAGGAGCGACTCCGGGAGGCCGCCAAGCACGGATTCACGCAGGCGATTGTGCCGAAGGCCAATGCGCCCAAGGGACCCATCGAGGGCATGCGCATAACGGGAATCCAGAAGCTTTCTGAAGCACTGGATCTGTTGTCAGGGTTCGACTGAATACGAGCCCGGAGAATAGGGATCACCTTGAAAGTGTCGTAGACTGGCTCTTCCTTGCCAGTATCCGTTGAAGTGTTGTGACCGCGCCCGCATTCGCCCCGCTCGCGAACCGAGACTATCGTTACCTCCTTGCGGGCTTCGCCATCGGCCAGATGCTGATGCCGCTGCAGTTCATCACGCAAATTCTCTGGGTTCAGCAGTTCGCGCCGAAAGACATCTGGCTCATCCTGGTCGCGGCGATTGCAGCGAGTCGCGGGCTTGGGGCGCTGACGTTCGGTCTTTATGGCGGGGCGTTGGCCGATCGGTTCGATCGTCGCAAACTCATTCTCGCCGTTCAGGGATTACAGGTCGTCGGCACGGTTGGCATCGCCGCGCTCATGCATTTCGCAACAGGAAACGTGTTCGGGTACGCCGCGTTTTTTGCACTCACGTTCGTCACGGCCGGTCTTCAGAGTGTGGACGGCCCGACACGCCTTGCAATCGTGCCCGACGTGCTCGGGCCGGATCAGACACCCGCCGGCATGTCGCTGAACCAGGTCGCGGGGCAGGTCGTCATGCCGATCGCAATGATGCTGACGGGCATTATTATCGACGGCTTCGGGTACGCGGGCGCATACCTCTTCAGTGTTCTGGGGCACCTCAGTGCGATCTTGTTCATCAACCTGATGAACTACGTGCCGGCAGGTTCACAGCATCTTTCGCACGGCAAGCGCTACGGATTCGGCGAGGCATTTACCGATATCAGGGTCGGGCTCGGCTGGGCACGCAACCACCCGGTGATCTTCTGGCTGATCATGTTGCTCATCCTGATGATGAGCATGGGCTATCCGGCCACCGCGAGTTTGGGGCCGACCTGGGTCACAACGGTCGTGAATGTGCCGATCGCGGACATGGGCTTTGTCGTGATGTTTTGGGGAATCGGTTCGTTGATTGGTGCAGTGGCGATGGCGCAGTTAGCGTCGTTTGAGCGTCGCGGTGCATTGATTGCAGGCGGGACGATCCTGTTTTCCATCTCGTTCGTGATCTTCGTATTCGATCATACCAAGCTGAATGCCATCATCGGCAACGTCGGGCTCGGCGCCGGCATGACCATCACGATGGTGTCGAGCACGATCCTGATCCAGCATCTTACGCCGAACGAAATGCGCGGCCGCGTGATGAGCCTCTTTCAACTCAACATGGCGTTCGCACAACTCATGACCATGCCGGTTGCCATGCTGGGCCAGTGGCTCACACTGCCGGTGCTGTTCCCGATCCTGTCATTTATGACGCTGGCTGTCGTCGTTGCGATCCTGGCAACGCAACTGCAACTCGTCAGGGCAAGGATCGATTCCGCAGGGGCCTAGCGTCTCACTTCCCCGGCATGGTCGCGCCGGTGCACTTGCAATAGGCGGAAGCCTTGTTGCCGCACACACCATCCGCGGTCGTCTTGCACTCGCCTGCCGCGTGCCCTTGTTGCACACACCATGCGTTGCAATCGTATGGCTTGCGATCGAGTCGCGTCGTGCTGGAGGCATGGCAGGTGCCATCTGTCCATTCCATGAGCTTCGTCGGTTGACCCGTGCGCGTCTCGCAAATATCGGCCGCGTAGACATCGCGGCCTTGCGTGCAAGCTGAGTCTGTATAGGAAACATGACAGCCCGCGATAGCGGGCCTGTCTCCGCCGCCACTGGCCTGGTCGGGTTCGAGTTCGTCGCGGAACCACAACTGCTGTGGTTGCTTCTGACATTCCGGCGTCGAAGCGAAGGCTTCATCGCCGCAGTCGACAATGACCGTGCTCCCCGGTGACGACGTGGTGGCGCATGCGCCTTGCAGCAGGATGGTGAACATCAGGATCAATCTGGCCATCTGGCCCTCCTTGATCGGATGGTACGTGGACCAGTCTAGCGCATTGAAACGAGGCAATCCCGGTACGTTTTCGCAATTCAGGAGTATTATCCGCAGGTTACATTCATCACAGTTGTTATCAGGGGTTCGTTCAATGCTGAAGAAAGTGCTGCTCTGCGTCATGCTGGTCGTCGTCGTTCCACTCGCGAACGCCGATGCGCTTCGCATATTGCTCACCAACGATGACGGCTACCAGGCCCCGGGAATCCAGGCGGTATACAAGGCGCTGGTGAACGCTGGATACGACGTCGTCATGGTGGCGCCGACAACCCAGCAGAGTGGCACCTCGCAGGCGATTACGAGTGGTGGCCTGACGGCGACAGAAGAAGCCCCGGGTGTCTGGCACGTCGATGGTCATCCCGCTGACGCCGTGCGCGTCGGGCTCGGGTGCATCATGAAGGACAACCCGCCCGACATCGTCGTATCAGGTGCGAACTTCGGCCAGAACGTCGGACAGGACACGTCGCTTTCAGGTACCGTCGGCGCGGCGCTCACGGCAGTACGCATGGGCTATCCGGCCATCGCGATCTCGGTTGAACTGAAGATCGCCGAAGCATCCACTCGCTTTCCCAGCACGATGAAGGCGTTCAGCGATGCGGGCGCATTCCTCGCGAAGGTGCTCGGTGAACGCAAATACCTCAGCGCTGATCATGCGCTCAATATCAATTATCCCGCCGTGTCGGCTGACGCCGTGAAGGGAATCAGGATCGCGAAACTGCAGGACTTCTCGATCGTCACGCCGAACTTTGTGATGGGCGAGGACGGCAAGTTGCACGCTTCGTTCGGCGCGACGCCGAGCCGGGATGACAATGGTGACGCGTGGCTTCTGGGCGAGGGGTATATCACGATGA
Organism: Pseudomonadales bacterium; assembly: GCA_020443245.1. GTDB lineage: Bacteria > Pseudomonadota > Gammaproteobacteria > Pseudomonadales > Azotimanducaceae > JANQJA01. The sequence continues at coordinate 1,891 of JAGRIN010000040.1, read as the reverse complement.
CACTGCTCACCGACGGCATCGGCGCAAAGCCGACCTCGAACCTGAAAAAGCTCGTGCGAGTGCTGTAGGTCAGCGCTCGTCTTCTTCCAGCGAACTCAAGCCTTCCTCGACCCGGCGTGCCTTGGCCGGGTCGTACCACCAGGTGTCATACCAAGAGGGATTGAGCAGGGCCGGTGCGTCCTTCGGCATGCCGAACCGATCCCAGTAGACGAGGCGGTAGCCCGGGGCACCCAGCCCCGGGATGTAGTAGAAGTTCCAGAGCAGGATCCGATCGAGTGCATGGGTCGCCGCATAGAACGCCTCCGGCGTCCGCGCATCGATAATGTGCTCGATCATGTCGTCCACCGCGGGATCACGAATATTGCTCCAGTTGAGACCGGCGCGTGAATCGGCTGCAGCAGAGCTGAAGCGGTTGCGCAGTGTCAGCCCGGGCGTTGTGGAAGGAATGAAGATATTGACGCCGCCATCGAACTTGCCTTCCCGCATTCGGTAGAGCCAGTTCGACACTTCCGGTGCGCGGGCGTTTACCTCGATGCCCAGCATCCGCAGGTTCGTCATCAGCGGCGTTTCCTGACGCAGTGCATAGGGTGAAACGAAGAGCAGGTCGAGCGTGAACGGTTCGCCTGTCTTGACGTTGGTCATCACACCGTCATGAATCTCCCAACCCGCTTGCCTGAACAATTCGATCGAGCGCCTGATGTTCTCGCGATTGTATCCGTAGCCATCGGACTGGATGCCTTGCCATGGCTCGGTGAACACACGATCCGGAATCTTGCCTCGCCACGGTTCGAGCAGCTTCAGTTCTGCCTCGCTCGGGAGACCACTCGACGCCATGGGTGAGTTGTAGAAGTAGCTTTTCGCATAATTGTAGAAGCCAAACATGAGCGTGCGGTTCTGGTAGTAAAAGTCGGACAGGTACCAGAGCGCCTCGCGAACGCGGACATCCTGCAGACGCTTTCTGTCCAGGTTCCACATCATCGGCCACCAGAGACCCCACGGGCGGCTCAGGTGAACAAGGTCCTTCTTGAACAGACCGCGGTCCGCCGCCGGGAACTCGTAACCCGTGACCCAAATCTTCGACACCGATTCAGCGCGCACGTCGATGACGTCGCCCTTGACCGCTTCGACCATGATGTTCTCGTCGCGAAAGTAGTCGACCTTGATGGTGTCGAAGTTGTAACGGCCTCGCATGACCGGCAGGTCCCGACCCCAGTAGTCGTCAACGCGTTCGAGAAAGACATAACGGCCGACGTCGAATTTGCCGAAGCGATACGGTCCGCTGCCAAGTGGCGGCTCGAGCGTCGTCTGCGTTATGTCCCGGCCGGCCCAGTAATGTTTCGGCAGGATCGGAAAATTGGCGACCGCAAAGAGCAGGTTGGGACTGCCCTGTGCACCGGCTTTCACGGTAAAGCGCACCTCATCCGGGCTGATCTGTTCGATCGTATCGAGGTCGCGCAGTGCCGTCCGGATACTCGCCGACGCTTCTTTCTTGTAGGTCTGGAAGGTCCAGACAACGTCGGCCGCGGTGAGTGGCTCGCCGTCATGCCAGTAGGCGCCGTCACGGATCTTGAACGCGAACGTATTCATGTCGCTCGAGACCCAGACGCCGGATGCCAGCCGACCATAGTAGGAAGCCGGTTCGTCAGTCGCTTGCTCGAGCAACCGGTCGTAGAGCAGGTTTCGATAGCCCAGGAAGTCGACGCCAGCGACCACACGCCCCTTATTCAAAATGTTGTTGAAGGTGTCCCATGTGCCAATCTCCCCGGCGCGAAGAAGGCCCCCCTTGGGGGCATCCGGGTTGGCGTACTCAAAGTGCGTGAAGCCGGGCGGATACTTCTGCGGTTCCAGGTAGGACGTGCCGTGTCGATAAGCGTACGTGTCCGCCTGCACC
>JAGRIN010000418.1 GCA_020443245.1 Pseudomonadales bacterium | reverse complement strand
ACCACCTGGCGCGTAACAAGCGGGCATGTTCGAGTTCGTCACTTGTTCGGACGGCGACACGGATGCCGGCATCAATAAGCGCGGACGCCTCTGCAAGTTTGTCAGCATGGTCGCCGCGCTGGACCATTGAGGCATCGAGCAGGCGCATCGCGTTTTCGCGATAGTCGGATGCTGCGTCGCTTGCCGCGTGACCGGCGAGGCATGCGAAGGAAAGCGTCAACAATAGGACAAGTTTTGCCGGCAAGGTACTCTTTGCGTATTCGCAACAGTCGATCGGTAACACCCATGATACCGTGCTCTAGTACGGGAACCACCCATAGGTCGACAGTCCTTCACGCTGCCCGTTTGTCCACGTGATGATGTCCTGCAGGAAATCCAGGCCGGCCGCATCCTGCGTGCGGACGACGCGCCAGTTCTTCACTTGCCACTCGCCGGGACCGAATTTCACTGGCTGCAGGCGATTGTCTTCGAGGATTTCGCCCACGAAGTCATCGGGGACGGCTCTCAGCTCCAGCCCCTCGACCAGTTCGACCCACTTCGGGTGCCAATGTTTGCCTGAAGTCACAACCTGCGCGAAGGCGTTGGCAGGATCTGCCTTGAGCGTGAACGTGCACACGCCCTGGGCGGGGAGTGTGGGATGGTACTGAAGCAGTTCAGCGATCAGGGTGTAATCGATGTAGATCGGATCCCTGACCTGTGTTTGATCCTGATCGGGTGCGATCCAGTCTGCCAGAGCCATGTCATATTCCTTTTGTCTTGGTGCATTGTGTAAAAATTGATCATGCTGGCGCCCGTTCAGCGCTGGCGTAGAGTTCCACCAGATGTCGCATGCAGATGCGTCCTGAAGCGGGAAACCGCTGGATCAGCGCGTCCAGTTGCCTCGTCATCCCTGCAGGCAGTCGAAACGGTGCGCCGGGTTCGTACTCGCCGCCGGCGCTGAAGACCGTGGGTGTGGCGTCGCGAATCGCCGTGTAGAGGACGTCGGCGCAGACCAGGCTGCCGAGCGGACCGAGACGTTCGCCCCGGTTGGTGGTGGCTGCTTCCAGCAGGATGTAGGGCCAGAGGGGCAACTCGTCGATAGCCAGACCTGACACGCGCCTGAGATTGCCGCTCAGGATGGGTAGCGGCCTCAGGCCGAGACCAATCGCGAGTGAGGGCTCTGCTGCCAGCAGTTGATTGGCATACTGCGTGCCAGTCGGCAGGCCGGCTTCGAATCCGCGTTCAAGATTTCTGCGAATGATGTTCACGATACTATGCGGCCTGTCGATCTGCTCCATGCCCGGTTCAATCAGGGTGTCGATCCGGTTCGCTCGCTGCGCGGCACCGTCGCCCGTTACGCCAAAGAATAGTCGCCAGTCGATCGCAAGGTCCGGCGCAATGGGACGTGACGGCAGGAAGAGGTCCTCGATGAAATGTTCCGGGGATTCGTCGCTCAGCCGATAGTGACCGCGCACCATGCTGTGACCGAAACGAAACGCAGCTTGCGTGAAGACCGGCGGCATGACCTCGCGAAGCAGGTGAAGGCGCGGCTGGTTGTGAACAAAGTACTGCTCGTAAACCGGTGGGTGGAGAATCTGCTTGAGATAGTCCTCGATAACGATCAGTTGGAAAAGCTTGACCGTCGTTTCGCGAGCGCCGGCGAATTTGTCCCCGGGATCAAGCGCGATAGCGATGTTGTGAATCTGTTGCCAGAAACGGTGAAGTTGCGCGGTAATGATGTTCCCGTCGTTGCGTTGCTCCGGGATGATCGCAACGCCAGAGTCGGTGCGGTACAAGTCATGTGCCGCGGTCCTGAATCGTCCATGACCGTCGAAGTAGTCGGTATGGGTTCGAACTGCGCCGTAGAGACTGTTCAGGGACAGTTCGCTCGAGACCACACGCGACGCCTCGATAGCACTCGAGTTGGGGACGATGTCGTGCGAGATCATTTGCCCGAGATACGTGTATCCCGCATGGATTCGGCTGACGAGCGAGCGACGTGCCATCGCCGTCGCCAGGTCATCCAGCCAGTTGGGGAACGCAAGCATTTGGTCGCTCATTGAATGGAGGAAGTTGTCACTACCCCTGAACGTGCGCCGAGTCTGCAAATCCTCGCAGTCTGTGTGGAATGTGTCGGTGTTTGCGCGTCGAGCCGATCAGCGATTGCTTTGCTGGTGGCGACGCTTCATCTCTTCGATGCCCTGCAGCACCCACGGACGATCGGCTGGAACGTCTCGCTCGACGGGTGGGGTCTGGAACTCGTTGGCCCACGCGCGGCGAATTGCATTCGATCGGTTGGGGCCCGCGTGATGGAGAATGCGCGGGTGGTGAAACGTCATTTCGCCGGCACGTAACGGCACCGCAACCGCCGTGGCGGTGTCGACCGAATCGGTGACTTCGAGGACGTGCACCGCCGGATCGTCACCATAGTGACGGTGTCGCAGTACGTCGCCCTTGTGAGACCCCGGCAGGAACCACATACAGCCGTTGGTGAGGTCGACGTCCTGTAGCGGCATCCACGCGCCGATCGCGTTGTAGGAGAGATTTACGTCCCAGTAGGCTTCGTCCTGGTGCCACGGCGTGATGTTATCGCCGGCGTCGGCCGCCTTGTAGATGATATGGCCCCAGTGCTCGACATTGTCCAGTGACTCGTCCAGGAGTTTTGCG